>NZ_JBHXRX010000011.1:0-160938 GCF_042714995.1 Streptomyces sp. NPDC058665 | reverse complement strand
GCTCCCGGGAACACCGGCCCCTCCGTCATATGGGCGTGTCAGAAGTCGAGTTGGTGGCCGGCTCCATCGCTCCGCAGGGGCGCGACCGCCGGCTCGTCGGCGAGGACCACGCCCGTGAAGGCCGCGGGCCGGAAGAACCGCCGGGCCGCCTCTCCGACCGCCTCGTACGTCACTCCGTTCAGCAACGGGCCCCATCCGTGCAGCCAGTTGGCCCCGACCCCGATGTGCAGCAGATTCGACAGGCCCGAGGCGAGGGAGGCCGGCGAGGACATCGCCGTGGCGATGGAGCCGATCGCGTAGCTCCTGGCCGCGTCGACCTCGCGCTCCGACGGCGGTTCGGCCGCCATCCGTACGAGTTCGTCGCGGATCACCCCGAGCGCCGCAGCCGTGTGCTCGGCGGCGGTGTCGGCCTCGATCATCAGCGTGGACGCGCCCGGTACGGACTCCATGCCGGAGCCGAGCTGGTAGGCGTACCCCTTCTCCTCGCGCAGATGCGCGACCAGCCGGGACGCGAAGGACCCGCCGAAGACCAACTGGGACAGATGCAGGGCCGGATAGCCCGGATCGGTACGCGGCAGGGCCGGTGTGGCCAGCCGGATCATGCTCTGTACGGCGCCCGGCCGGTCCACCCACAGGGGCGGTCCGCCGATAAAAGCGGGCGGCGGGTCGGGGATGTCCTGCGACGGACCGGTATGCCATGCCCCGAACGCGTCGGTGACCGCCGCGAGTGCGTCATCGGGCCGCAGATCCCCGACCAGTACGAGCACCGCGCCGTCGGCGCCCAGCTGCCGGGCGTGCAGCTCGGCCAGGTCCTCCGGGGTGCAAGCGGCGGCCAGTTGGGGCGACGGCTGCCATCGGGCGGCGACCTCGTCGCCGTACCGCCGGCGCAGCAGCGCCTGTTGGGCGACGGCCGCGGGCTGGTGCGATGAGAGCTCGATACGGCGCGCCAGCCTGGTCCGTTCGGGGGCGATGACATCCTCCGTCAGCCGGGGCCGGCGGACGGTCTCGGCCAGCAACTCCAGCACGGCGGGCAGGGATTCGGCGAGCATATGGCCGGTGACGGTGAACCTGCGCGCGTCGGCGCCCGCGCTGAGCGCGGCGCCGTGCGTGGCGAGGGCCGTGTCGAAGGCGTCGGCGTCACGGTGTGCGGTGCCCTGCAGCAGGATCCCGGCCAGCAGTTGGCGCAGCGCGACCTCGCCCGGTCCCTTCGAGGCGTACGGGACGGTGAGCCGGATCTCGACGAGGGGAACGACGGGGGCCGAACAGAGCACCACGCGCAGCCCGTTGGGGAGTGCGGTGTCGAGGTCGGGCAGGGGCAGGCGCGCGTCGCCGCTCATGCCGCCACCGTCGTTCCCGGAGTGGTCGCGTTCGTGCTCGCGCGGGGTTCGAAACGTACGACCGCCCGGTGCGACGCGCGCAGCCGGGCCGCGGCCCTGCTCACCTGCTCAGCGGTCACCCCGGTCCGTATCAGCTCGGGCAGCCGCTCGGTCAACTCCGCCTCGCCGAACAGCATTTCGCGCTGGCCGAGCAGCTGGGCGCGGGTGCTCGGGTCGCCCAGCTCACGCAGTGCCCCGGACGCCCAGCGGGCGGTGGTGGCCCGCAACAGCCCGGCGTCCACCTCGTTCTCGGCCAGCGTCGTGAGCACGGAGTCCAGCGCGTCGGTGACACGCCCCGCATCCCCGTCTCCCCCACCTCTGTCTCCGCCACTTCCGCCTCCCCCGTACACCGCGAACAGCGTCAGCAGATCGGGCCCCGTCGTGTCCAGCGGCAGCCCGAACAGCCCGCAGCCCACCGACAGGCTCGCCACCCCGGCCGGCGCGGCCGGCCCCCGGCGCAGCAGCGCGTGTCTGCCCTGCCCCAGCAGGGCGGCCAGGACCAGATGGGCGAGATAGCCGGCGCGCTCCGTCACGGGATCCGGCATCCGGTAGCCGACCGCCACCGCGGGCAGTCCGGCGTGCGGGTCGGTGACCGACAGATGTCTGTCCTCCCGGGGTTCCGGCTCCGGACCGTCGGGCGCGGCCACCACGGGACGGCCGGGCAGGGGCTCGAAATGCCGGCGTACGACGCGCTCCGCCGCGTCCGGCTCAAAAGCGCCGGTCAGGGTCACCAGGGCATTTCCGGGACCGTAGTGGTCGACGAAAAACCGCTCGCACAGCGGGATGTCGAGGGCCGCCAGATCGACGCTCTCGCCGTATCCGTCCCGCGCGTTTTCGGCGCGGGTGTGCAGAGCACGCGGCAGTACCCAGGGAAATGCGCCGTAGGGACGATTGCGCACCATGAGACGTATCTCTTCGTCGATAACCGCGGTTTGTGTGCGCAGATTTCGCGCGGAAATACGTGGCGAATGCATTCGGTCCGCTTCGAGGGCGAGCAGCATTTCCAGCGCGGAGGCGGGAGCGGCGGCGTAATAGACCGTCAGGTCCTGTCTTGTTTTCGCGTCTCCGAGACCGCCGGCCCGCTGTACCTGGGGCAAGTACCCGTGGGGTGCGCTTCCATGGCCACCCTGGATCATGAGATGTTCGAAGAGATGAGCCAGTCCCGTGTGCCCCTTGGGCTCGGTGCGGAAACCCACTCCGTAGTGCACGGCGACACCGATTGAAGCGCCGGTCGGATTGGGTGCCAGCAGCACCCGCAGACCGTTGTCCAATACCAGGCGGCGCAGCTGATTCCGAGTCATCCAGGCGAGCATAGACGCGGTCAACTACCGCCTCAACGGGCCCCGTTGACCGAAAGCGGCCAGTGTCCGAAAGCGGTCAACTCCATTGCCAGCGCGCTGCCCGGGACGGAATGGTGCTGGCACGGCCGGAGAACGTGATTCCCCAATTGCCGATCCGGCGCAAGGTTCAGGTGCAAGGTTCATTCGAATCGTCCAAGGGAGTTGCCATGAACACCCAGTCTCTGATCAACGGTTACACCAGCTACGCCGACGCCGACGAGCTCGTCCCCGCGGTCGACGCCCCGGGCGGCACCATCACCATCACGGTGACCTCGTCGCAGGCGTGCATCTCCGCGGCTTCCGCCATCTCGGCCGTGTCGATCGACAACACCTTCGACCACTCCTGCTGAACCGCGTAGCCGCGGCACCGCACTACCGAGTCACAGCACGAACGCTTCACCGCACGACCGCTTCACCGCACCACCCTCGGCAATCGCCGAAAAGGCACCGTTCATTCGAATCGCCCAAGGGAGTTGCTATGAACACCCAGTCCCTGATCAGCGGCTACACCACCTACGCCGAGGCCGACGAGCTCGTCGCCGCGGTGGAGGCGCCCGGCGCCACCATCACCGTCACGGTCACCTCGTCGGCCGCGTGCATCTCCGCCGCGTCCGCCATCTCGGCCGTGTCGATCGACAACACCTTCGACCACTCCTGCTGATCCGCGGAACCCCCTGAGCAGGACGTACGAGGAACGGGGCGGGTGCCCACCGCCGCAATCGGTGGGCACCCGCCTCACCGTTTTACCCGCCCTGCTCGTCGCGGAAGCTCTCGGCGTCCTCACCGTCGATGCCGGACAGTCCCAGCAGGATCGACGGCAGCGCCGCGGAGGTCAGCATCAACGTCGTGAGCAGCGCGGGGATCCGCTCGATCACGTCGGGTTCGTTCTGGAAGGCGACCATGACCAGTACGACCAGCATGCCGGCGCCGACCGCGCACTGGTATCCGATGAAGGCGACGCGATTGCGCACCCCCTGCTCGCGTTCGTCGAGCCCGGCCACCGGCCGTTCACCCAGACCGCGGGTCATCGAGCGCAGCAGACCCCACAGCATCAGCCAGACGACGAAGGCCACGAGCCACCAGGAGTCGGAGAAGGCGTTGCCGTCGGAGATCTGCGACAGCACCACCATCACCGCGCTGAGCACGGAGAGCCCGATCGCCATCGGCCGCAGCGGACCGCCGGCCGCCGTCGTCGTCTCGTCGGAACTCGGTTGCGGGGTCACGGGCGTTCCTCCTTGTTGTACACCTGGGCGGAGAGCGGGACGAAGGGCTTACGACTGAAGATCGCCTCGACCGGAAGGCCGAACACGTCACTGAGCCGGAACGCCAGATCGAGACTCGGGAAGTAGTCACCCCGCTCGATGGCGCCGATGGTCTGCGGGTGCACCTCCACCGCTTCGGCGAGCGCGACCCTGCTGAGGCCGCGCTCGGCGCGCAGGACTCTCAGCTGGTTGTAGATCGGCGATCCCTCGCGATGGCTCACTGGGCTCATACGGAGAAGGTAAGGGAAACACAACATTCCGTCAAGGAATGACAACAGATACAGTCAGCAACAGGCACTGCCAGAACGCACCGCACAGCACCGGCGCCACACGCGCCGGCCAGAGCAATCGCCACAGCTACCAGGGAAGGTGTGCTGCCTCGTGACCACCGACGCGTCCGACCGGTCCACGCTGCCGAGCATCCTCGTACCGAGCATGCCGGACACCACCGAGACCGTGCGTCCCTACGCCGAGCTGGTACGCGACGGCGAAGCGCGCCGCGTGTGGATGGGCCAGTCGCTCAAGGTGGAGACGCACCAGGTGTTCGCGCATCTCGCCGGCGCCGGGGTGCGCGTCCCGGTCGGCACCAGCGTGACGCTGATGCCGCTGCGCCATCCGTACGAGGCCGCCCTCCAGGCCCGTTCGCTGGCCCTGACGACGGGTCACCCCGTGGTGGCCGGCTACGGCGTCGGCGCGCCCGCCTTCGTACGGAGCCTGAACGGGCGGCCGTACGACAGCCCCCGCACGATGGCGGCGGAGTACCTGCGTACCGTCCGCTCCCTGCTGGACGGCGAGATCGTCGACCACGCCGGTGACTACCACGCGCTGCGCGGACGGCTGATGCCGATGGAACACGCGCGCGTGGAGGTCGGGGTGGGCGTGCTGCGCCCCAACATGGCACGCACCGCGGGCGGTGTCGCCGACGTCGCCATCACCTGGATGACCCCGCCCGGCTATGTCGCCGAGACCCTGGTTCCGGCGCTGGACGAGGGCGCCAAGGACCGGGACACCCGGTGCCGGGTCGCGACCGTCGTCCATGTCGCGGTCGACCGCCCGAAGCGGGACCCGTACGTCCTCGCCCACACCGCCGCCGCCGGGCATCTCTCCGCCGACCACTACACGGACATGCTGCGCCGGGCCGGTGTCGCGGCCGACCCGGCCGACCCCCAGGCCGGTGCCACCGCCCTGGTGGACAGCGGGACGTACGTGTACGGCTCCGCCGACCACATCGCGGGCGTGCTCGGCGAGTACCGCGACGCCGGGGTCGACGAGGTGATCCTCAACTGCGGCGGTGTGCTCTTCACCGAGGGCCAGGAAGCCGCGCTCCAGGACGCGCGGGAGATCGTGGACGCGGTCCGGCGGCGGGACGGCCGTGGCTGACCCGGCGGATGCTCCGGCGGTCCCCGCGGAGGTACGGCCCGCGGGGGCCGCCGGGTCGGTCACCGTACGCGAGTACGGCACCCGGTATCTGCGGATCAGCGTGCGGTACCACGGCGACGGCCGGTTCAGCTGGCTGCGCGTGCCCGGGGCGGCCCACGACCGGCCGCAGGTTCCTCCCCCGCCCGCGGTCGGCGCCGCGCTTCGCCGGGTGGACGCCGCCCTCGCCTCGGGTACCGGTGCGGGCGCTGGTACGCGCACGGGCTCCGGTGCCCGGCTCGCGCTCGGTGAACGGGCCGCGGCGTCGGGGGATGGCGGCGGGCTCGTGTACCGGGTGCCGGGCGCCGTGTCGGTGGCCCGGCTGCTGCCGTCCGGCGACGAGACGGGCCACCGGCTCTCCGTACGGGCGTTGGCGGACGCGGGCCGGACCCTGCGGCAACTGCACGACGTGCCCTGGGAGTTCACTGAGCCCCCGCCCCCGCACCACGGCGTACGGCGGCTCCTGGACTGGATCTCGGGGGCGCCTCCTGAAGAGGAGGACAGCGCCCGGCTGCGTGCCCTGGCCCACGACCGGCTCGGCCCACAGCTGTGGTCCCGGCTTACCGACTGGGCCGAGGCCGCCCGCCGACCACCCGGCAGGGGAGGTGCGGTCCTGCTCCACGGCGCCCCCAGCACCGGCTGGCTGGTCCCCTCCCCTGCCGGTGACCACAGCGTGCTACTCACCGGCGAAGAGGTCACCGGCGGCGACCCGGCCCTCGACCTCGGCTGGACCCTCGGTGAACTGCACGAGCTGCGTTCCGCCGCCATACGCGGTCTCGGCGCCGCAGGACAGGGCCCGCCCGTGGACTATCCGGCCGCGGCCCGCGCCCTGCTCGCCGGCTACCTCCGTAAGGAGGAGAACGCCGGCACCCACCTCCGTACGGAGGTCGGCGAGGACACCGAGAACGCCGAGGACATCACCGCGGCGCTCCCGCCCGGCACCGCCCGCGCGGCCACCCTCCGACTCGCCGTCCATATGCGGGACTTCGCGTCCTTCGTCGGCTGGCACGAGGACCTGCGCCGCTACGCCGACCTGCTGGCGGAGACCCTCGACGCGGACGGCGCCCCCACGCTCCAGTGGTGAGCCCGCGCCGTCACGCTCCCGCGACGGTCGCGCGCTCCGGCTCTCCCTCCGGCTCCGCCTCGCCGATGAAGCTGCGCCACAGCCGCGCGTACGCGCCGTCGAGCGCGAGCAGTTCCGCGTGCGTGCCGTCCTCCACGACACGGCCGTGGTCCAGGAGGACCACCCGGTCGGCGCGCGCGGCCGTCGTCAGCCGGTGCGCGACGACCAGCGTCGTCCGCCGCCCCGACAGCCGGTCGGTCGCCTGGTTGACCAGCGCCTCGGAGGCGAGGTCGAGCGCGGCGGTCGCCTCGTCCAGGAGCAGGACGTCCGGGTCGACCAGCTCGGCGCGGGCCAGCGCGATCAACTGCCGCTGACCGGCGGAGAGATTACGGCCCCGCTCGGCGACCTCGTGCAGATAGCCGCCGTCGAGCGTGGCGATCATCTCGTGCGCGCCGACCGCGCGGGCCGCCGACTCCACCTCGGCGTCGGTGGCCCCGGGCCGCCCGTACGCGATCGCGTCGCGCACCGTCCCGGCGAAGAGGTACGCCTCCTGCGGTACGACTCCGAGCCGGTGCCGGTAGGCGGTCATGTCCAGGTCGCGCAGGTCGGTGCCGTCCGCCGTGACACGGCCGGACGTCGGGTCGTAGAAGCGGGCGACGAGCTTGACGAGCGTGGACTTGCCCGCGCCCGTCTCACCGACGAAGGCGACCGTCTGACCCGCCGGGATACGGAGGTCGATGCCCATGAGGGCGGTCTCCTCCTGGACCGGGGCCTTGGCCGGTACGACCGCCTTGGTGAGTACGACGGCCTTGGTGAGTACGACCGCCTCGTTCGGGTCACCGACGCCGCCGCCCTCGGCCGGACCGCCATCCAGGTTCCCGTACGCGAAGTGCACGTCCTCGAAGGCGATCTCGCCGCGCAGCGACTCCACGGCGACCGGTGTCCTCGCCTCCTCGGTAGAGGTCGGCTCGCGCAGCAGCTCCTGGATACGCCCCAGCGAGACCGCGGCCTGCTGGTAGCCGTCGAAGACCTGCGACAACTGCTGCACAGGCGCGAAGAACAGCTCGATGTAGAGGAGATACGCGACGAGCGCGCCGGTCGTCAGCGTCCCCGACTCCACCCGGCCCGCGCCCACGATCAGCACGGCTGCGGCAGCCACCGACGACAGGAGCTGGACGAACGGGAAGTAGACGGAGATCAGCCACTGGCCGCGCACCCGCGCCTGCCGGTAGTGGTCGCTGCGGTCCGCGAACCGCCGGGCGCCGTCCTTCTCGCGGCCGAAGGCCTGGACGATACGGAGCCCGGACACGGACTCCTGGAGGTCGGCGTTGACGACGCTGATCCGCTCGCGCGCCAGCTCGTACGCCTTGACGCTCTTGCGCCGGAAGAAGACCGTGCCGACGATCAGCACGGGCAGGGTCGCGAAGACCACCAGCGCCAGCTCCACGTCGATGACCAGGAGCACGACGAGGATGCCGAAGAAGGTGACGACGGAGACGAAGGCGGTGACGAGTCCGGTCTGGAGGAACGTGGACAGCGCGTCCACGTCCGTCGTCATACGGGTCATGATGCGACCGGTCAACTCGCGCTCGTAGTAGTCGAGTCCGAGCCGCTGGAGCTGCGCGAAGATCTTCAGGCGCAGCGAGTACAGGACACGTTCGCCGGTGCGGCCTGTCATCCGCGTCTCGCCGATCTGGGCGGCCCACTGGACCGCCACGACCAGCAGGCCGAGCAGGGAGGCCGCCCACACCGCGCCGAGCGCGAGCCGCTCCACGCCCTCGTCGATGCCGTGCCTGATCAGGACCGGCAGCAGCAGGCCCATACCGGCGTCCACGGCGACCAGGGCCAGGCTGGCGGCCAGGGGCAGCCCGAAGCCGCGCAGGAGGCGGCGCAGCCCGTAGGACGACTCCGGGGCGACGGCACGGGACTCGTCGATCGACGGGACGTCGGTGGCCGGGGGCAGCGCCTCGACCTGTGCGAGCAGTTCGGGTGTGGCGCCGGGCGCGGCCGACTCCTCGGCGGGCGCCTCGTCGCGTACCCAGAGGGCGGGGGTGATGCCGCGTTCGGCGTCGAACTCGGCGTCCATCTCCTCCTGGACGGTGCGGTCGTCCTCCGCGGCCGTACCGCCGACGACGGCGGGGACATGGCCCGGGGACACGCCGCCGAGCTCGTCCGGGTCGGTGAGCAGCCTTCTGTAGAGGGCGGACCGTTCCTGGAGTTCGTCGTGGGTGCCGATGTCGGCGAGCCGTCCGCCGTCGAGTACGGCGATACGGTCGGCGAGGCCGAGCGTGGAGCGGCGGTGGGCGATGAGCAGCGTCGTGCGGCCGGCCATCACCGAGCGCAGCGCCTCGTGGATCTCGTGCTCGACGCGGGCGTCGACGGCGGACGTGGCGTCGTCCAGGAGCAGCAGACGGGGGTCGGTGAGAATCGCGCGGGCCAGGGCGATGCGCTGGCGCTGGCCGCCGGAGAGGGTCAGGCCCTGTTCGCCGACGGTGGTGTCGTAGCCGGCGGGCAGTTCGGCGATGAAGCGGTCGGCCTGGGCGGCGCGTACGGCGCGCTCGATCTCCTCGTCGGTGGCGTCGGGCTTGCCGTAGGCGATGTTGGCCCGGACGGTGTCGGAGAAGAGGAAGCTGTCTTCCGGTACGAGCCCGATGGCGGCGCGCAGGGATTCGAGGGTCAGTTCGCGCACGTCGTGGCCGCCGACGAGGACGGCGCCGTGCGTCACGTCGTAGAAGCGCGGCAGGAGCAGCGAGACGGTGGACTTGCCGCTGCCGGACGAGCCGACGACGGCGACGGTCTCGCCGGGGCGGATCTCCAGCGAGAAGCCCTCCAGGACGGTGCGGCCGTCTTCGTAGGAGAACGTCACGTCGTCGAACTCGACGGACGCCTCCACGTCGGCGGGCAGCGTCTTCGTGCCGTCCTGCATCGACGGCTCGGTGTCGATCAGTTCGAGGACGCGCTCGACGCCCGCGCGGGCCTGCTGGCCGACGGTCAGGACCATGGCGAGCATGCGGACGGGGCCGACGAGCTGTGCGAGGTAGGTGGAGAAGGCGACGAACGTGCCGAGGGTGATCTGGCCGCGCGTGGCGAGCCAGCCGCCGAGCGCGAGCATCGCGACCTGTCCGAAGGCCGGTACGGCCTGGAGGGCGGGTGTGTAGCGCGAGTTGAGCTTGATCGTCCGCAGCCGGCCCGCGAACAGCTTGCGGCCGGCGGCGCGCAGCTTGCCGGTCTCCTGGTCCTCCTGGCCGAAGCCCTTGACGACACGTACGCCGGAGACGGAGCCGTCCACGACTCCCGCCACGGTCGCGGCCTGCGACTGGGCGTACCAGGTGGCGGGGTGCAGCCGGGTGCGGCTGCGGCGGGCGATGTACCAGAGGGCGGGGGCTACGCCGAGTGCGACGAGGGTCAGGGGCAGCGAGAGCCACGCCATGATCACGAGGGAGATGACGAAGAGCAGGACGTTGCCGATGGTCATCGGCAGCATGAAGAGCAGGCCCTGGATGAGCTGGAGGTCGCTGGTGGCGCGGCCGACGACCTGTCCGGTGGAGAGCTCGTCCTGGCGGCGGCCGTCCAGCTTGGAGATGGTGCCGTACATCTCCGTACGGAGGTCGTGCTGGACGTCCAGGGCGAGACGTCCGCCGTAGTAGCGGCGGATGTAGGCCATGACGTAGATGACGACGGCCGCGGCCACGAGGAGGCCGGTCCAGACGGCGATGGAGCGGGTGCCGGTGCCTATGACGTCGTCGATGACGACCTTGGTGATCAGCGGGACGAGGGCCATGACGGCCATGCCGCCGAGGGAGGAGCCGAGGGCGAGGATCACGTTGCGCCGGTAGCGCCAGGCGTAGCCGATGAGACGCCTGGCCCAGCCGGCCTTGCCCTCTCCGGCCTGGTCCGCCCCGGTCCCGCGCTCGGGGTCTGTTCGCTCCGCCGCCACTGTCTGCCGCCCTCCGTCTGCCCTGTCGCCTGTCGGTACGCGGGCGTCCCCCGTGGACCCCCTGCCGGAAGGCATCAACGCGCCCACGTGCGGAATTCATCCCGCTGCAACAAATACCCGTCGCTGGACCGAGGCGCTCGCCGGAGGAACCAGGACCGATGGCCTAGGCCGCCCCCGGACCCCGCTACGCGGCAGGCAGGTGCGTCGGGGCGAACAGCTTCAGGAGCGCCGGGAGCACCACCACCGAAGGACCGGGGGCCGCGAGCGCCTTCGACAGGTCCTCACGCAGCGAATCGGGGCTCGTGCGGACCGCCGGCACCCCGAAGGACTCCGCGAGCGCCACGAAGTCCGGGCGGGCCAGCTCGGTGCCTGTGGTCTGGCCGTAGGCGTCCGTCATGTACTCGCGCAGGATGCCGTAGCCGCCGTCGTCCACGATGACCCAGGTGACCGGGAGGTCGTACTGCCGGGCCGTGGCCAGCTCGGCTATCGAGTACATCGCGCCGCCGTCGCCGGAGACCGCGAGGACCGGTTTCGTACGGTCGGCCGCCGCCGCGCCCAGGGCCGCCGGGAAACCGTAGCCGAGACCGCCGGCGCCCTGGCCCGAGTGCATCGCACCGGGCCAGGCGGACCAGGCCCAGTAGGCGAGGATCGTCATGTCCCAGAAGCTGGGCGAGGTGGCGGGCAGCGCGTCCCGTACGGCGGCGAGCACGCGCTGCTCCAGCTCCAGGTCCTGGGAGCCGATCCGCTCCCGTACCTTCGCCAGCACCGTACGGACGGCGTCCCGCGCGGACTCGGTGCCTTCCCTGGCGGTCACGGACTCCAGCAGCGCGGACAGCGCCTCCCGCGCGTCGGCGTGGATGCCGAGTGCCGGAAGGTTGGACTCCAGCTTGCCGAGGTCTGCCTCGATCTGGATCACCCGGCCGCGCGGGCGGAACGTGTAGTAGTTGGAGGACAGTTCGCCGAGCCCGGAGCCGACGACCAGCACGACGTCGGCGTCCTCCAGGAAGTCGGTGGTGTGCCGGTCCTCCAGCCAGGACTGGAGCGACAGCGGGTGCTCCCAGGGGAACGCGCCCTTACCGCCGAAGGTGGTGACGACGGGAGCGGCCAGCTTCTCGGCGAGGGTCCGCAGCTTGCCCGTGGCGTCCGCGCGTACGACTCCGCCGCCCGCGACGATCACGGGGCGCTCCGCGTGCGACAGGGCGTGCGCCGCCACGGCGATCAGCTCCGGGCGCGGCAGCAGTTCGCGCGGGGTGGCGTCGACGGCGGTGACGAGCGGCAGCGTCGTCTCCTTCAGGAGGACGTCCTGCGGGATCTCCACCCAGACGGGTCCGTGCGGTGCGGTGAGCGCGGACTCCCAGGCCGCCGCTATCGCGGACGGGATCTGCGAGGCCGTACGGACGAGGTGGACGGACTTGACGATGTCGCGGAACGAGGCCTGCTGGTCGACCAGTTCGTGCAGATAGCCGTGCCGGCCGCCGCCGAGGCCCGCCGACGGGATCTGGCTGGAGATCGCGAGCACCGGCGAGGATCCCGCGGCGGCCTCCTGGAGCGCGGCGAGCGAGGTCAGCGCGCCGGGCCCGGTGGAGAGCAGCAGGGGTGCGACCTCGCCGGTGACGCGGCCGTAGGCGTCGGCGGCGAAGCCGGCGTTGTTCTCGACGCGCAGCCCGATGTACTCCAGGTCGGAGCGGCGCAGCGCGTCGAACATGCCCAGCGCGTGCTGGCCGGGCAGTCCGAAGACGGTGGTGGCACCGAGGCCGTGCAGTGTCTCCACGACGAGATCGCCGCCGTTGCGCCCGGCGGGCGGGTTCAGGGCCTGTGCGGTCTGCTCGGGGGTGTAGCGGGGGATCTCGTGGTGGTGGTCGTGAGTCACTTCGCGCGGTCCTCCGCGATCTGGCGGGACATGATCGTGGTCAGTTCGTACGCCGTGTGGGATGCGGCGACGGAGGTGATCTCCGCGTGGTCGTACGCCGGGGCGACCTCGACCACGTCGGCGGAGACCAGGTGGCAGGAGGCCAGGCCGCGGAGGATTTCGAGGAGTTCGCGCGAGGTGAGCCCGCCGGCCTCGGGGGTGCCGGTGCCGGGCGCGTGGGCCGGGTCGAGCACGTCGATGTCGATCGAGATGTAGAGCGGACGCTCCCCGATGCGCTGCCGCAGCTGGTCGGCGACCTCGTCGACCCCGCGGCGCATGACGTCGGCGGAGGTGACGATGCCGAAGCCCATGCGGTCGTCGTCGTCCAGGTCCTTCCTGCCGTAGAGCGGCCCGCGTGTGCCGACGTGCGACAGCGCCTCGGTGTCGAGGACGCCTTCCTCGACGGCACGGCGGAACGGGGTGCCGTGGGTGTACTCGGCGCCGAAGTAGGTGTCCCAGGTGTCCAGGTGCGCGTCGAAGTGCAGCAGCGCGACCGGGCCGTGCTTCTTGGCGACCGAGCGCAACAGCGGCAGCGCGATGGTGTGGTCGCCGCCGAGGGTCATCAGGCGCGCGCCCGTCGCGAGCAGGTCGTCGGCCGCCGCCTCGATGGTGTCGACTGCCTCGTTGATGTTGAACGGGTTGGCGGCGATGTCACCGGCGTCGGCGACCTGCGCGAGCGCGAACGGCGAGGCGTCCTGGGCGGGGTTGTACGGGCGCAGCAGCCGGGACGCCTCGCGGATCGCGTTCCCGCCGAAGCGGGCGCCGGGCCGGTAGGACACCCCGCTGTCGAAGGGCACGCCGACGACGGCGACATCGGCGGCCCCGACCTCGTCCAGCCTGGGCAGCCGGGCGAAGGTGGCCGGTCCGGCGAACCGGGGCACGCGGGAGGAGTCGACAGGCCCCCGGGGGCCGCCCTCGGGGCTTTCGGCCGCTCCGGGGCCGGGGCGGGGCCCGAGGCCGGAGCCAGGGTTGTCGGGTCCTTCTGCGCTGCTCATCGTCGAGGCCTTTCGTGGTGCGTGTTCGGATCCAGCATGACCCACTCCACCGACAGGGGGAGTGGCGCCTTGGGTGGTGCGGTGTTCGCAGGCGTCCACCGGGTGGCACGGCGCCGAGGCCGCATCGGTCCACCGGTGCCCGGCAGGGCGCGGGTTGCTCGTCCTCGGTTCGCCGGACGGCCCGCCGCCCTTCGGGCGGCAGCGGCCGGGCCGGCTCGGGCCCTCAGCCCGTACTCCCGGAGGGGAGGGACGGCTCCCGGGGCCCGTTCCCGGCCCCGTCGACCCCGTCGGCGCCCTCCGCGCCTTCCCCGCCTTCGCCGGCGAGACGGCGGCGCCACGCGGCGAGCACCGCCGCGTCCGTCGGCTTCGTCAGGAGGCTGACGACCAGGTAGAGCGCCAGCGAGGCGAGGAGCCCGTAGTAGATGGGTTCGTTGGCCAGGATGCCGTAGGACGCCATCAGGCCGATGACTGTCAGCCCGCCCACGATCATCGCGGCGAGCGCGCCCCGCACGGTGCCGCGCCTCCACAGGAGGCCGCCGAGGATGGGCACCAGCAGGCCGCCGACGAGCAGGTTGTACGCGACGGTCAGCGCACCGACGACATCGTTGAGCGCGATGGCGACACCGATGACGGCGACGCCCATGACCACGATGAAGGCGCGGTTGTCCTTCACCTCGTCCCGCTCCCCCACGGCATCCGGCCGGTCCAGTCGGCCGTCCCGCCGTCCGGCCAGGCTCCGCAGCCGCGCCCAGATGTCGTTGTTGGCGACGGTGGCACAGGCGATCAGCGCGCCGGACGAGGTCGACATCACGGCGGCGAGGGCCGCGGCCAGCACCAGTCCCCGTACGCCCGGCGGGAGTTCGTCCTTGACGATCGTGGCGAACGCGTCGTCGGCGCTCGGCAGCTTCGGGTAGAGAACCTTGGCCGCGGTGCCGATGACGGCTCCGGCGACGGCGTAGAGGAGACAGTAGGTACCGGCGACGGTGCCGCCCCAGCGCGCGGTGGTGTCGCCGCGCGCGGTGAAGACGCGCTGCCAGATGTCCTGCCCGATCAGCATGCCGAAGGTGTAGATCAGCACATACGTGAAGATCGTCTCGCCGCCGATGCCCAGCGGGTCGAAGTACTCCGTAGGAAGCTTCGCCCTCATCTCGCCGAGCCCGCCCGCCTTGACGACCGCGATGGGCAGCAGGAGCAGCAGGACACCGATCGTCTTGACGACGAACTGCACCATGTCCGTCAGCGTGATCGACCACATGCCCCCGAGCGCCGAGTAGGCGACGACGATCACGCCGCCCAGGATGATCGCGACGGTGCGGTGCAGGTCGAAGAGGACGTCGAAGATCGTGGCGTACGCGATGGTCGAGGTGACGGCGAGCATCAGGGTGTACGCCCACATGACCAGCCCGGAGATGACGCCGGCGCGTCCTCCGTACCGAAGGTCGAGCATCTCGGAGACGGTGTAGACCTTCAGCCGGGCTATGCGCGCGGAGAAGAAGACCGAGAGGGCCAGCAGTCCCAGGCCGATGGTGAAGACCATCCAGGCGCCGGAGAGCCCGTACTGGTAGCCGAGGCCGACACCGCCGATGGTGGAGGCGCCGCCGAGGACGATCGCGGCCATCGTGCCGGAGTACATCCAGGGGCCGAGCCGGCGGCCGGCCACCAGGAACTCGCTCTTGGACTTGGCACGGCGCATGCCCCACCAGCCCATGGCGAGCATGCCGGCGAGATAGACGACGATCACCGCGTAGTCCACAGCCATGGGGCTTCCTCCTGATCGACTCCGGGGATTCCGGTGTTCCGGGGGTCCGGTGGTGTGCGAGTCGACCGTAGGTGGCCGGAAAGGAACGCTGAAGTGTACGTTTCATCCATTCTTCTCGCCGTCGATGGATGGACCGTCCATGCCGGAACCCGCCGCTCCACCCACCCCGCCGGTGCCGCTGGCCGCACTGCTCGCGGACGGCACCCTCGGCCTGCGCCTGATCGCCGGGCTCCCCGACGACGAGGCGCCGGTCGCGGTCCACTGGGTGCACACCTCCGAGATGGCCGACCCGTACCCGTATCTGCTCGGCGGTGAGCTGCTGCTGACGGCGGGCGTGCAGCTCACGGACGCGCACGCCGACACCTATGTACGGAGGGTCGTCGAAGCGGGCGCCGCCGCGCTCGGCTTCGGGGTCGCGCCGGTGTACGACACGGTCCCCGACAGCCTCGTCGAAGCGTGCGGCCGGCACGGGCTGCCTCTGCTGGAGATCCCCCGGCGCACGCCGTTCACCACCGTGGCGCGCGGGGTCTGGCGGCTGATGGCCGAGGCCCGCCACCGCGAACTGCGCCGGGTCACCGAGGCCCAGCAGGGCCTCGCTGCCGCCGCCGCCCGCCCTGACCCGGTCCCCGCG
The DNA here is from genome assembly GCF_042714995.1 of Streptomyces sp. NPDC058665. Lineage (NCBI taxonomy): Bacteria > Bacillati > Actinomycetota > Actinomycetes > Kitasatosporales > Streptomycetaceae > Streptomyces > Streptomyces sp. NPDC058665. The sequence goes on along the minus strand of NZ_JBHXRX010000011.1, from coordinate 145,250 downwards.
GTACTGCGCCAGCTCGCGGGGCGCCTCGGTGGCCGCGCGGTCCTGTTCGCCCCGGACGGCGCGGAGTTGCACACCACGGGCCGGGACCCGGCGCCCGGATCCCGTACGGCCCTGGCCCGGCTGGCCCGCGTGGTGAACCCGCCGCACGGCACGGCCACCGACACCGTCGGCGGCGCGCACCTGGCCGCGTACGCGCTGGGCGGCGGCCAGGGCCTGGTACTCGGCGTCGCCGCGGGCGGCCGGGAGCCCGGCGACCACACCGTCACGGGCGTCGCCGTCGTCCTCCTGTCGCTGCTCACGGCGCCGCACCAGGGCGCGGCGGAGGCGGCACGCTCGGCGGCGCTCGTACGGCTCCTGCTGGGCGCCACGTCCGCCGAGGCGGCGCCGCTGCTCGGTCCGGGCCCCTGGACCGTGGTGCACGCGCACGGCGGCGACACGCCCTTCGCCCCCTCCGCGCTGGGGGCGGCCCTCGGCAGCGGTCTGGCCGACTCGGACGGCACCACGGTGCGCGTCCTCACCGACCGCCCGGTCACCGCCCAGCCGGGCTGGACGCTCGGGGTGAGCGCGCCCGCCGACCCCGGCGGTCTGGCCGATGCCGACACCCAGGCCGGGCGCGCGCTCCGCCGCGCGGAGGCAACGCGCGCCGCCCTCGTACAGCACCGCTCCCCCGACGCCTTCACCGCGCTCATCCCTCCTGAAGAGGCGGCGGCCCACGCCCGCGCCTTCCTCTCCCCGATCACCGGCTCCCCCGCGCTGACGGAGACCCTGCGCACCTGGCTCTCCCTGCACGGCAGTTGGGACCGTACGGCCGTTGCCCTGTCGGTCCACCGCAACACGGTGCGCCAACGCGTCGCCCGCTGCGCGGCCCTGCTGGAGGCGGACCTCGACGAGGCGGACGTCCGGATGGAGTTGTGGTTCGCGCTGCGCCGACTGTGACATGCGCGACGGCTCGGACGCCGCCCTGGACACCCGTGCGAACCCCCCGGTAACTTGAGTGAGCAAGCGCTTAGAAACAGAGACTCAGCCCGAGTCGGACCGAGGGAGAGGGCTTCCGTGCGCCGTAGCGTCTACAACGAGGACCATGAGGCGTTCCGGGAGACTCTCCGCGCCTTCATCGAGGCCGAGGTCGTTCCCGTCTACGACGAGTGGTACGAGGCGGGGCTGGTCCCCCGCGAGTTCTACTACAAGCTGGGCGAGCTGGGCATCTTCGGTATCGAGGTGCCGGAGGAGTACGGCGGCGCGGGCGAGGAGTCATTCAAGTTCCAGGCCGTCGTCTCCGAGGAGTGCGCCCGCGCGGGCGTCTCCTTCGGAGGGTCCAGCGTGCATGTCGCGCTCTGTCTGCCGTATGTGAAGGCGTACGCCACCGACGAGCAGAAGAAGCGGTGGCTGCCCGGCTTCGTGACCGGCGAGACCATGTACGCCATCGCCATGACCGAGCCCGGCACCGGCTCCGACCTCGCGGGCATGAAGACCACGGCCAAGCTCTCCGCCGACGGCTCGCACTATGTGCTCAACGGCGCCAAGACCTTCATCACCGGCGGTGTGCACGCCGACCGCGTCATCGTCTGCGCCCGCACCGCCCCGCCGAGCTCCGATGACCGCAGGCACGGCATCTCGCTCTTCGTCGTGGACACCAGGTCCGAGGGGTACGCGGTCGGCCGCAAGCTCGACAAGCTGGGCCTGAAGTCCTCGGACACCGCCGAACTCTCCTTCAGCGACGTCAAGGTGCCCGTCGAGGACCTGCTCGGCGAGGAGCACAAGGGCTTCTCCTACCTCGGCCAGAATCTGCCGCAGGAGCGCCTGGGCATCGCCGTCGGCGCGTACGCGCAGGCGGCGGCAGCGATCCGGTTCGCCCAGAATTACGTGCAGGACCGCACCGTCTTCGGCAAGACCGTCGCCTCCTTCCAGAACACCAAGTTCGAACTGGCCGCCTGCAAGGCGGAGGTCGACGCCGCCGAGGCGGTCTGCGACCGGGCCCTCGACGCCCACGACAAGGGCGAGCTGTCCGCCGCCGAGGCCGCGTCGGCGAAGCTCTTCTGTACGGAGGTCGCGCATCGCGTGATCGACAAGTGCCTGCAACTGCACGGCGGTTACGGCTACATGAACGAGTACCCCATCGCCCGCCTCTACGCGGACAACCGCGTCAACCGCATCTACGGTGGCACCAGCGAGGTCATGAAGATGATCATCGCCAAGTCCATGGGCCTGTAGGAACCGCGCGGGAGCTCGATCAGCACATGAACGCACTGGAGTCCCTCCTCGAACTGCTCGACCTGGAGCGGATCGAGGAGGACATCTTCCGCGGTGTCAGCCGCTCGGCGGCGATCCCGCGCGTCTACGGCGGCCAGGTCGCCGCGCAGGCCCTGGTGGCCGCGGGCCGTACGGTCCCCGCCGACCGGCCCGCCCACTCCCTGCACTCGTACTTCCTGCGGGCGGGCGATCCGGGCGCGCCGATCGTCTACACGGTCGACCGCATCCGCGACGGCCGCTCCTTCACCACACGGCGGGTCGTGGCCGTCCAGCACGGCCAGCCGATCTTCCATCTCTCCGCGTCGTTCCAGGCGTACGAGGAGGGCCTGGAGCACCAGGCGCCGATGCCGGAGGCGCCCGATCCGGAGTCCCTTCCTACCGCGGCCGAGACGCTGCCGCGCTACGCGGACCGGTTCGTCGACCCGTCCGTGGCCGACCGTCTGCTGGAGGCGCGCGCCGCGGTGGATCTGCGGTACGTCGACGCCCCGCCGTACGCCACGGCCGGGCAGCCGCGCGAGGCCCGTTCGCAGGTGTGGTTCCGTACGGTCGGCAAGCTCGCCGACGACCCGCTGCTGCACGTGTGCCTGGCGACGTACGTCTCCGACATGACGCTGCTCGACTCGGTGCTGCTCGCGCACGGCAGGGGCGGCTGGGCGACGGGCGACATCGTCGGGGCGAGCCTGGACCACGCGATGTGGTTCCACCGGCCCTTCCGCGCGGACGAATGGCTGCTGTACGACCAGACGTCGCCGTCCGCGTCCGGCGGCCGGGGGCTCGGCCAGGCACGGATCTTCACCCAGGACGGGCGGCTGGCGATCTCGGTGATCCAGGAGGGCGTCATGCGCGTGCCCAGGTAGTCCGGGATCAGACGGTGCTGGTGAGACCGGCCTCGTTCAGCAGGTACTCCGTCATCGGGTCGTAGAAGCGCGGGTCCGTCACATGGTCGTCCAGCGGGACCGTCACCTGGAGAGTGCCCTCGGCCTCGCCGATGAACAGCGCCGGGTCGTTGCAGTCCGCGTACCCGATCGAGTCGAGCCCCCGCTGCCCCGCACAGCCCGCCCAGCCGTGGTCGGCGAGCACCAGGTCCGGCTGCGGTCTGCCGTCGCGCTCCAGACCGTCCAGGATGGCGCGCATCGGCTCGGGCGAGTGGGTGTGCCAGAGCGTGGCGCCGCGCTCCAGCATCGCGACACCGGCGAACTGGAAGACCATGCCCTCGTCGGCCGTGAGCCCGCCGGGGATCCGGATGATCTCGCAGCCGGCCAGCCGCAGGGCGTCCGCCGTCTGCCGGTGCACGTCGAGCAGCCCGCCGGGGTGGCCGGTGGCGAACAGCACGCTCTCGCGGCCCGCCGCCGCCTTGCGCAGCCGCGCCGCCATCCGCTCCAGGGCGTCGACGGTCAGCTGGGGGTCGATGGTGTCCTGGCCGTGCCGGTGCTCGGGATCGTCGTTGACGCCGCACCGCTCGGCCATCACTGCCAGCACGTCCTGCTCGTCGGTCCAGCGGTCGCCGAGCTCCAGGCCCAGCCAGAAGTGGCGGTCGCCGTTGGCGAGCTTGCGGTAGTGGGAGAGGTTGTTGTCCCTGGGCGTGGCCACGTCTCCGGCGATACGCGTACGGACGAGGTGGTCGACGAGAGCTTCGCGGCTGGGTATCGGCATGAGCCCATTGTGCCGTCAGATGTACGCGCGGGGCCGCTCGTCCCGGTGACTGGACATACCGCACCCGTAACAGTGAACAGCGATCAGCAAGGGAGCCTCTTGTGGCAGCGACACCCGGTACCGGCCGTCCGGTGGAGAACTTCGCCCTGCCCGGCGGGGTGCTCGACGGGGACGACACCTTCGTACGGAGGGAGTACCGCCTCGACGAGCACCGCGGCCGGCCGCTGGTCCTCGCCTTCTACCCCGGTGACAACACCAGCGTCTGCACGAGGCAGATGTGCTCGTACTCCAGCGGTCTGGAGACGTTCACGGAGCTGGGGGCTGAGGTGTGGGGCATCAGCCCGCAGGACGTCGACAGCCATGAGGGGTTCGCCCGTACGCACCGCCTGCGGATCCCGCTGCTCGCCGACACCGACCGGACGGTGGCGAGGGCGTTCGGGATCGCGGCGCCCGGGATCGGGCTGCGCCGCTCGGTCTTCCTGATCGCGCCGGACGGCACGCTGCACTGGAAGCACGTGGGGCTGTTCGGCGCGACGTTCCAGCCGGTGGAGACGCTGGCCAGGGAGCTGGCCGGCCTCCAGGCCTGAGCCAACCTCAGGTACGCGTCGAGCCGTCCTCCTCACCGAGGGCGGCGAACGCGCCGTGCGCCAGACGGCGCAGGAGCGTCTCGGCCACCGCGCGGCGGGGGGTGCCGCGCCCGGTGGGGCTCAGATGCGGCGTCGAGTTCAGCAGGCCGAAGACGGCGTGCACGGCGCCGCGCGCGACCGGCTCGGGGAGGTCCTCGTGGATCTCGCGGACGACGCCGACCCACAGCTCCACATACTGCCGCTGGAGCTGCCGCACGAGCTTGCGGTCGCTGTCCCTGAGGCGGTCCAGCTCGCGGTCGTGCAGGGTGATCAGCGGGCGGTCGTCGAGGGCGAAGTCGATATGGCCGTCGATCAGCGAGGCGAGCACGGCCGCCGGGTCGCCGGCCGTCGCCGCCACCCGCTTCCTGCCGCCGTCCAGCAGCCGGCCGCTGATGCCGACCAGCAGTTCGGCGAGCATGGCGTCCTTGCCCGCGAAATGGCGGTACAGGCCCGGCCCGCTGATACCGACGGCCGCTCCTATCTCGTCGACGCCCACGCCGTGGAAGCCGCGCTCCGCGAAGAGCCTGGCCGCCTCGCTGAGGATCTGCTCGCGGCGCGTCGGGGCCGCGGTCCTGGTGCTCATGGAAACCCATTCTAGACAGGACGGTTAGCGGTCGTTAACCTGAGAGGGTACGTTAACGCTTATTAACCGTGCGAGGGAGCTCGACCGATGCAGCAGGCACCCGTGCTGGCGAGCGCCGCGGACCCGGCGGCCGAGGCCTGGCGCGCCAACGAGGCGGCGCATGAGGAGCTCTCCGGCGCCCTGCGCGACCGGCTCGCCGCGGCCCGCCTGGGCGGCGGCGAGAAGTCCCGCGCCCGGCATGTGGCGCGCGGGAAGCTGCTGCCCCGTGACCGGGTGGACACCCTGCTGGACCCCGGCTCGCCCTTCCTGGAGCTGGCCCCGCTGGCGGCCGAGGGCATGTACGGCGGACAGGCGCCCGCGGCCGGGGTGATCGCCGGTATCGGCCGGGTCAGCGGCCGTGAGGTGGTCGTGGTCGCCAATGACGCCACGGTCAAGGGCGGGACGTATTACCCGATGACGGTGAAGAAGCATCTGCGCGCCCAGGAGGTCGCGCTGGAGAACAGACTGCCGTGCGTCTATCTCGTGGACTCGGGCGGCGCCTTCCTGCCGATGCAGGACGAGGTCTTCCCCGACCGTGACCACTTCGGCCGGATCTTCTACAACCAGGCGCGGATGTCCGGCGCCGGCATCCCGCAGATCGCGGCCGTCCTCGGCTCCTGCACGGCGGGCGGCGCCTATGTACCCGCGATGAGCGACGAGGCCGTGATCGTCCGCGACCAGGGCACGATCTTCCTGGGCGGCCCGCCCCTGGTGAAGGCGGCGACTGGCGAGGTCGTCACCGCGGAGGAGCTGGGCGGCGGCGAGGTCCACTCCCGTACGTCGGGGGTCACCGACCATCTCGCCGAGGACGACGCGCACGCGCTGCGGATCGTGCGCACGATCGTCGCGACGCTTCCCGGGCGCGGCCCGCTGCCCTGGGGGGTCGAGCCGGTGGAGGAGCCGAAGGTCGACCCCATGGGGCTGTACGGGGCGGTGCCGGTCGACTCGCGCACGCCGTACGACGTGCGCGAGGTCATCGCGCGGCTCGTGGACGGCTCGCGGTTCGCGGAGTTCAAGTCCGAGTTCGGTACGACCCTGGTCACCGGCTTCGCCAGGATCCACGGCCACCCGGTGGGGATCGTCGCCAACAACGGCATCCTGTTCTCCGAATCGGCCCAGAAGGGCGCGCACTTCATCGAGCTGTGCGACCAGCGCGGCATCCCGCTGCTCTTCCTCCAGAACATCTCGGGGTTCATGGTCGGCAAGGCGTACGAGGCGGGCGGCATCGCCAAGCACGGCGCGAAGATGGTGACGGCGGTGGCGTGCGCGCGCGTGCCGAAGCTCACCGTCGTGGTCGGCGGCTCGTACGGCGCGGGGAACTACTCGATGTGCGGCCGGGCCTACTCGCCCCGCTTCCTGTGGATGTGGCCCAACGCCAAGATCTCGGTGATGGGCGGCGAGCAGGCCGCCTCCGTGCTCGCGACGGTCAAGCGCGACCAGATCGAGGGACGCGGCGACCAGTGGCCGGCCGAGGAGGAAGAGGCGTTCAAGGACCCGGTGCGCGCGCAGTACGAGACCCAGGGCAACGCCTACTACGCGACGGCGCGGCTCTGGGACGACGGGGTGATCGATCCGCTGGAGACCCGTCAGGTGGTGGGTCTGGCGCTGACGGCCTGCGCGAACGCCCCGCTTCCCCAGAAGGACAGCAACGCCCCCGGCTTCGGCGTCTTCCGGATGTGAGTGACACATGACCTCCCTGCACACCACCACCGCGCACCCGACCCTCCCGCGCAGCGCCCCGCACACGAGTGCTCCGCGTCCGGCCGGCATGTTCGACACGGTCCTCGTCGCGAACCGCGGCGAGATCGCGGTCCGCGTCATCCGTACGCTGCGCGCGCTCGGCATCCGTTCCGTCGCGGTCTTCAGCGACGCCGACGCGGACGCCCGGCATGTACGTGAGGCGGACACCGCGGTCCGGATCGGCCCTGCGCCCGCCTCCGAGAGCTATCTCGTGAGCGAGCGCCTGCTGGAGGCCGCGGCCCGCTCGGGCGCCCAGGCGGTCCACCCGGGCTACGGCTTCCTCGCGGAGAACGCGGCCTTCGCGCAGGCGTGCGCGGACGCCGGTCTCGTCTTCATCGGGCCGACGGCCTCCGCCATCTCCCTGATGGGCGACAAGATCCGCGCCAAGGAGACCGTGGCGGCGGCGGGTGTGCCGGTGGTGCCCGGTTCGTCGGGCAGCGGGCTGACCGACGACCAACTGGCCGACGCGGCCAGGGAGATCGGGATGCCGGTGCTATTGAAGCCGTCGGCGGGCGGCGGCGGCAAGGGCATGCGGCTCACGCGGGTGGAGTCGGCCCTGCGCGACGAGATCGCCGCGGCCCGGCGCGAGGCCCGCGCGTCCTTCGGCGACGACACGCTTCTGGTCGAGCGGTGGATCGACCGGCCGCGCCATATCGAGATCCAGGTGCTGGCCGACGGGCACGGCAATGTGGTCCATCTCGGCGAGCGCGAGTGCTCGTTGCAGCGCCGCCACCAGAAGATCATCGAGGAGGCGCCGTCTGTCCTGCTGGACGAGAAGACGCGGGAGGCGATGGGCGAGGCCGCGGTGCGGGCGGCGCGCTCCTGCGGCTACCGGGGCGCGGGGACGGTCGAGTTCATCGTCCCGGGCGACGACCCGGGGTCGTACTTCTTCATGGAGATGAACACCCGCCTCCAGGTGGAGCACCCTGTCACCGAGCTGGTCACCGGCCTGGACCTGGTCGAGTGGCAGCTGCGTGTCGCCGCCGGTGAACGGCTCCCTTTCAGCCAGGACGACATCACCCTCACCGGGCACGCGATCGAGGCCCGGATCTGCGCTGAGGACCCCGCGCGCGGCTTTCTTCCCTCGGGCGGGCGGGTGCTGTCGCTGCGCGAGCCGGCGGGCGACGGCGTACGGACCGACTCCGGTCTGAGCGAGGGCACGGAGGTCGGGAGCCTGTACGACCCGATGCTGTCGAAGGTGATCGTGCACGCGCCCGACCGCGCGACGGCGCTGCGCAGGCTGCGGGCGGCGCTGGCGGAGACGGTGACGCTGGGCGTCCCGACGAACGCCGGCTTCCTGCGGAGGCTGCTGGCCCACCCCGCCGTGGTGGCGGGCGAGCTGGACACCGGCCTGGTGGAGCGGGACGCGGACTCGCTGGTGCCGGCGGAGGTGCCGGTCGAGGTGTACGAAGCGGCGGCGGCGGTACGGGAGTCGGAGCTGGCCCCCGCGCCCGCGAGCGACCAAGGCTCCGGCTGGACCGACCCCTTCTCCGTACCGAACGGCTGGCGGATGGGCGGCATGGCCGTGCCGGTCACCCACCATCTGCGTATCGCGGGACATGAACCCGTTGCTCACCGGCTGCTCGCTTCCGGCGCGTCGCACGTGGAGCCCGGCCGCGTCACCGTGACCGTGGGCGGGATGACGCACACGTTCCACCGGGCGGACGACTGGCTCGGCAGGGACGGCGACAGCTGGCACGTGCGGGACCACGATCCGGTCGAGGCGGCCCTGCTCGGCGCTGCGGGCGCGGGAGGGCTCGACGCGCTCACCGCCCCGATGCCCGGCACGGTCACGGTCGTCAAGGTGGCGGTCGGTGACGAAGTGGTCGCGGGCCAGGGCCTGTTGGTGGTCGAGGCGATGAAGATGGAGCACGTCGTCTCGGCCCCGCACGAGGGCACGGTCACGGAGCTGGACGTCACGGTGGGCTCCACCGTCGCCATGGACCAGGTGCTGGCCGTGGTCGCGCCGGTCGCGCCCGCCACGACCACCGAGGCTCCCGCGACTGCCGAGGAGGAGAAATGACACTCCCTATGACGGTCATGGACGAGGGTCTGCCGACCCGGATCCGGATCCACGAGGTCGGCGCGCGCGACGGCCTCCAGAACGAGTCGACCATCGTCCCGACCGAGATCAAGGCGGAGTTCATCCACCGCCTCGCCGCCGCCGGGCTCACCACCATCGAGGCGACGAGCTTCGTCCACCCCGAGTGGGTGCCCCAACTGGCCGACGCCGAGCGGCTGTTCCCGATGGTGCGGGACCTGGAGAGCGTCCGGCTGCCCGTCCTCGTACCGAACGCCCGCGGACTCGACCGGGCGCTCGCCCTCGGTGTCCGTCAGGTGGCCGTCTTCGCCAGCGCGACCGAGTCCTTCGCCAAGGCCAATCTGAACCGGTCCCTGGACGAGTCCCTCGCCATGTTCGAGCCGGTCGTCGCCCGCGCCCGCGACGAGCGGCTCCATGTCCGCGGCTATCTGTCGATGTGCTTCGGCGACCCGTGGGAGGGGCCCGTCCCCGTCGACCAGGTCGCCCGGGTCGTCAGGGCCCTTGTCGACATGGGCTGCGACGAGGTGAGTCTCGGCGACACGATCGGCGTGGCCACCCCCGGCCATGTGCAGAGCCTGCTCGCCACGCTCATCGAGGAGGGTGTGCACGTCTCCAGGATCGGGGTGCACTTCCACGACACGTACGGCCAGGCGCTCGCCAACACCTTCGCCGCGCTCCAGCACGGGGTAACCACCGTCGACGCGTCGGCGGGCGGCCTCGGCGGCTGCCCGTTCGCCAAGAGCGCCACGGGGAATCTCGCCACCGAAGACCTCCTGTGGATGCTGCAAGGCCTCGGTATCTCCACCGGGGTGGATCTCGGCCTGCTCACCGCCACCAGCGTGTGGATGGCCGAACAGCTGGGACGACCCAGCCCCTCGCGCACCGTAAGCGCCCTCTCCCACAAGGAGTCCTAGCCATGCCCCTGGACCACCGGCTCTCCGACGAGCACGACGAACTGCGCCGTACCGTCGAGGCGTTCGCGCAGGACGTCGTCGCGCCCAAAATCGGCGACTTCTACGAGCGGCACGAGTTCCCCTACGAGATCGTGCGCGAGATGGGCCGGATGGGCCTGTTCGGCCTGCCCTTCCCGGAGGAGTACGGCGGTATGGGCGGCGACTACATGGCGCTCGGCATCGCCTTGGAGGAGCTGGCCCGCGTCGACTCGTCCGTGGCCATCACCCTCGAAGCGGGCGTCTCGCTCGGCGCGATGCCGCTGCATCTCTTCGGTACGGAGGAGCAGAAGCGGGAGTGGCTGCCGCGCCTGTGCTCCGGCGAGATCCTCGGCGCCTTCGGTCTGACAGAGCCCGAGGCCGGCTCGGACGCGGGCGGCACGCGCACCACGGCCGTGCGGGACGGCGACGAGTGGGTCATCAACGGCTCGAAGTGCTTCATCACCAACTCGGGCACGGACGTCACCGGTCTGGTCACGGTCACGGCGGTCACCGGCCGCACCGAGGAGGGCCGCCCGGAGATCTCCTCGATCATCGTCCCCTCCGGCACCCCGGGCTTCACGGTCGCGGCCCCGTACTCGAAGGTCGGCTGGAACGCGTCGGACACCCGCGAGCTGTCCTTCTCCGACGTCCGGGTGCCGCTGGCGAATCTGGTCGGCACGGAGGGCCGCGGATACGCCCAGTTCCTCCGCATCCTGGACGAGGGCCGCATCGCGATCTCCGCGCTGGCGACCGGGCTGGCGCAGGGCTGTGTGGACGAGTCGGTGAAGTACGCGAAGGAGCGCCACGCCTTCGGCCGGCCGATCGGGGCGAACCAGGCGATCCAGTTCAAGATCGCCGACATGGAGATGCGGGCGCACATGGCCCGCCTCGGCTGGCGCGACGCGGCCTCCCGCCTGGTCCACGGCGAGCCTTTCAAGAAGGAGGCCGCGCTGGCCAAGCTCTACTCCTCGACGGTGGCCGTGGACAACGCCCGCGAGGCCACCCAGATCCACGGCGGCTACGGCTTCATGAACGAGTATCCGGTCGCCCGCATGTGGCGCGACTCCAAGATCCTGGAAATCGGCGAGGGCACGAGCGAGGTCCAGCGCATGCTGATCGCCCGGGAGTTGGGACTGTAGGTCCCCGCCCAACGGGTTCGCCTCCGGCGGGGGTTGGTGGTGCGGGTCGGTGTCCGGGTGCCGCTCCGGGGTCATGTCCGGACGGCGTGATCTACGCCGCGTGCAACGCTCGTTGGACCCAGGGGAACCAGGCTGTTCACGCGACACAAATCAGCCTGAGTGTCCGGACACGACCCCTGCGCGTCCCCCTTCCATCCCGCGGGCCGGTGCCGGGTTGTGCGGATCCCCCACCGGCGTGAGGGGGGCGGGGTCGCAGGAGGGGTGTGTTCGGACACTCAGGCTGATTTGTGGCGCGTGAACAAGGAGGCCACATCGGGTCCAACGAGCGTGGCACGCGCCGTAAATCACGCCGTCCGGACATACCCCTCCGAAGGCCCCGAACCCCGCCCCCGGCAACGAACCCGCAACCGGAACCCCCGCATACACCGACAAGGAAGGTTAGGCTAACCTACCCGAACTGCCCACCGGCCGGTCTCCGGCGCGTACGAAAGCGGACATCGACATGCCCAACGCACTCCATTCGCCCCTCAGCCGCCGCGGCCTCCTCGCCGCGGGCGGTGCCGTCGGCCTCGGAGTCGCGCTCGCCGCGTGCGGGAACAGCGACGACGACAAGGGGGAATCGGACGCGGCCGGCGACGCGAAGGCGGGCCCCTGGTCCTTCAAGGACGACCGCGGCGAGACGGCCGAGGCGGACAGCGTCCCGAAGAGCATCGTCGCCTTCACCGGCACCGCCGCCGCGCTCCACGACTACGGGATCGAGGTCAAGGGCGTCTTCGGGCCGACCACCACCAAGGACGGCAAGCCGGACATCCAGGCAGGTGACCTCGATGTCACCAAGGTCGAGATACTCGGCAACGTCTGGGGCGAGTTCAACGTCGAGAAGTACGCGGCGCTCGCCCCGGAGCTGCTCGTCACCGCCCAGTGGGTCAAGGGTGAACTCTGGTACGTCCCCGAGCAGTCCAGGGACAAGATCCTCAAGCTGGCCCCCAGCGTGGCGCTCCTGGCCGCGGAGACCACCGTCCCCAAGGCGATCCAGCGCCACGCGGAGCTCGCCGAGTCCCTGGGCGCGGATCTGAAGGCCAAGAAGGTCACCGACGCGAAGGCCAGGTTCGAGAAGGCGGCGGGCCGGCTGCGGGCTGCCGCGAAGTCCCGGCCGGAGATCAGGGTGATGGCCGGCTCGGCGAGCCAGGACCTGTTCTACGTCTCGCTCGCCAAGATGTCCGCCGACACTCTCTACTTCCAGGAGCTCGGGGTGCGGTTCGTGGAGCCGAAGGTGAACGCGCAGGGCTTCTTCGAGGAACTGAGCTGGGAGAACGTCGACAAGTACCCGGCCGACATCATCATGATGGACAACCGTTCCTCCGCCCTCCAGCCCGACGCCCTGACGTCGAAGCCGACTTGGGCGCGGCTGCCCGCGGTCAAGGCGGGCCAGGTCGTTCCGCGGGTCTCGGAGCCCATCTACTCGTACGACAAGTGCGCGCCGATCCTCGAAGATCTCGCCGCCGCCATCGAGAAGGCCGGGAAGGCCGCCTGATCGGCCGGTACGCCGTGCGGGTGCGCGACGGTCCGCCACGCGTCGGTCACCGCGCGACGCGCCTGCGCGGTGGCGGTCGCCGGATCACCGGTCAGCCGCACCGGGGCGCCGATGTGCACCCGCAGGTCCGGGCGGCGCAGGGGCGCGGTCGCCAGGCCCGCGAACTGTCTGAGGGCACCGCCCGAGGTGACGCGCCGGGCGCCGCTCTGTCCGAGGGGAACCACGGGCGCGCCAGTGGCGGCGGCGAGCCGGGCCAGGCCCGTACGGAAGGGTCGCGGCGGCAGTTCGGTGGCGTCCCCGCCGTCCGGGATGCCACCCTCGCCGTAGATGAGGACGAGCCGGCCACGCGCGAGCGCCGCCGCCGCGTCATCGAGGCAGCCGGCGGCCTGCGGGTCGGCGCGCCGGACGGGGACGTGCCCGCCGCGCACGAGCGCGCGCCCGAGGAGCGGTACGCGCCACAGCCCCGCCGCCGCCATCACGACGGGCTCGACGCCCAGTTGACGCAGCGCGGCGAGCACGATCGCCGGATCACTGAGCGAGGTGTGGTTGGCGGCGACGATGCTGCCCGGTGCCAACTCCCCCTCGGCGTCCACCGTGACCGTGAGACGCCCGAAGAACGGCACCAGTGCGGCGGCTGTACGGCTGAGCATGAGAAGCCTCCGGTGTGGACGGCGGACGATGCCTCCCATGCTCGCCAACTCCGCGTACGGCGGCGTGAGTACCGGTACTCAACCGCCGGCCCGGGACGCCCTAGGGCGTGTTTTAGAAGTCCCGTCTGGCCCACGGCGTCTGGCACGCGCGCTCGCCGCGTTGTCGGAGTCATCCAAGTACGTCCAGTACGAGGATGATCCTCCGCCTTGCGATCGCACGCACCAGACGCCGTGGGCCCCGCCCAATGGGCGGACGACGCTACTTCTAAAACACGCCCTAGTCGTAGTCCGGGTAGCCCCAGTCCAGATCGACCACCGCCGACGGCGCGGCGCTCCGGACCGCATCCGTGACGTCCTTCTCGAACGCCGTGCTCCACACGCCGAATCCCCGAACGCTCAACGGCCACTTGCCCGTTGTCACCTTCACCGATAGCGGCTCCCTGAACTTCCGGAGCTGTACCTCGTTCCGGATCCCGTGCTCGGTCAGCACCGCCGCCAGCGCCCCCTTCACCGCCTCCGCCTCGTCGAGGGATTCGAGCGCGCCGACGCGCAGCGCGAGATGAATGTTCACAGACATGCGCCGCACCCTACCGAGCGGACCACGGCACCACCGGGGAGCGGTAGTAGTCGATACCCAGCGCCGTCAGCCTCGGCCCCTGGGCCGCCAGGCGTCCCTTGTACGTGTCCCAGTCCCGCGCCGACTGCGGAGACCAGCCGATCTCCGCGACTCCCGGCAGCCTCGGGAACGCCATCCTCTCGATGTGGTCGCTGGTCGACAGCGTCTCCGACCAGAGCGGCGCCTCGACGCCCAGCACCGCCTCCGGGGCGACACCCGCGTCCGCCAGATAGGTCGCCGGGTCCCAGTCGTACGAGCGGTCCACCTCGACCAGACCGGCCCAGGTCAGGCCCAGGTCGGTGTTCCGGTCGTACTTCATGTCGAGATAGACGCGGTCGGCCGGGGAGAGGATCAGCTTTGTGCCCGTCTTCGTCGCCTCGGCGACCTGGGCGCGCTCGGCGGCGCCCGTGGCGTCGTAGCCCCAGTACTGCGCGACCGCGCCCTTCACCGGGTCCGCGCCGGTCAGCTGGTGCCAACCCACCACGGTCTTCCCGTACTTGGCCACGACCGCCTGCGTCCGCCGCATGAACTCCACGTAGTCCTCATGGCTGGTGGAGTGCGCCTCGTCGCCGCCGATGTGCAGATATCTGCCGGGCGTCAGGGCGGCCAGCTCACGCACCACGTCGTCCACGAAGTCGTACGTGATCTCCTTCGTCGCGCACAGCGAGCTGAAGCCGACGGCCGTGCCGGTGTAGAGCGGCGGCGCGACACCGTCGCAGTTCAGGTCGGCGTACGAGGCGAGCGCCGCGTTCGTGTGGCCCGGCATGTCGATCTCCGGGACGACTTCGAGATGGCGCGAGGCGGCGTAACGCACCAGTTCGCTGTACTGGGCCTTGGTGTAGTACCCGCCGGGGCCGCCGCCGACCTGGGTCGAGCCGCCGTACGTCGCGAGCCGGGGCCAGGAGTCGATCGCGATGCGCCAGCCCTGGTCGTCGGAGAGGTGCAGATGCAGGGTGTTGATCTTGTAGAGGGCCAACTGGTCGATGTAGCGCTTGACCTGCCCGACGGTGAAGAAGTGCCGTGAGACGTCGAGCATCGCGCCCCGGTAGGCGTAGCGCGGCGTGTCGGTGATGGTGCCGCCCGCGACCTTCCAGGGGCCGGGCTGCCTGGTGCGGCTCTCCACCGAGGCCGGGAGGAGCTGGCGCAGCGTCTGGACGCCGTGGAAGAGCCCGGCGGGTTCACGGGCGGTGAGGGTGACGCCGGCACGGTCGGACTCCAGCCGGTAGCCCTCGTCGCCGAGCGCCCGGTCCCGGTCGCCGGACGTCAGCCGCAGCCGGATCCCGTCGTCGCCCCGGCCCCGGCCCCCGCCCCGGTCGTTGTCGGTGATCCGCAGGTCGTAGCCGGTGGAGGGCCTCAGCAGCCCGGCGAGATAGGTGCCGACGCGCCGGGCCTCGTGGGAGCCCGCGTCCACCCGGATCCGGGTCGAGGAGGTGAGTGAGTACGGCGTGTCGCCCGGCCGCACGGAAGCGGGCGCCGGGATGACGTCGCCGAGCGGCGTGGCGCCGGAGGCGGCGACGGAGGGCGCGACGGGAGACGCGACGGCCCCGGACGCGGCCACGCACGAGAACAGGGCGACACCGACGAGCAGCGGGCCGGCCAGACGCACGGACGCGGGTCGGCGGGACGGGAGTCGGGGGGAGGTGGGGGAGGTGGGGGATGTTCCGTGCTGTCTCACAGACGTGCCCCTTCGACGGAGGTCAACTGTGGTGCGGAGCGACCGAACCTTTCCATCGGACTCCCCGGTCCCGTCCGGGTCAAGGTGCGGACCGCTCTTGTCTTCGGCGCCCCGGTGGAACAATCGGCCCCATGGCGGAAATCATCCAGAGGGACGGCACTTGGACCTTCGACGGCGACACCGTGCGCATCGTGCCCGGCAGCGACAAGCGTGTGAATCCGCTGCGCAAGTCGCTCGGCGAAGTCGCCGTGCCGCTCGGGGCGTTGGCGGGCATCACCTTCGAGCAGGGGCGTAGGTCGGGGCGGCTCAGGCTGCGGCTGCGGGAGGGCGCCGACCCGCTGACGAGGGTCGCCGGGGGCAAGCTGGACGACGGCTCCGACCCGTACCAGCTGAGTGTGGACAGCGACCGCACGGGCGTCGCCGAGTACTTCGTGGACGAGGTGCGCAACGCCCTGCTGCTGGACGAGGTCGACTCGGGTCCCACCGACCGCTATCTGCTGCCCGGCCCCTCCCTGCCGATCACGATGGGCGCCGGCGACGGGACCGCGAGCTTCGACGGCGAGCTGATCCGGCTGGAGTGGAACTGGAAGACCGAGGAGTCCAAGTCCTCGCGGGGGATGACCACCCTCGCGATCGGCGACGTGGACGGTGTGGAGTGGCGGCCGAGCGCCGGGATGGAGAACGGCTTCCTGCGCTTCGTGGTCGGCAGGGGCAATTCCCCGGCGCCCAAGTACGACCCGCACTCCGTGGAGCTGTACGGCTTCCGGAAGGACCCGCTGATGGCGCTGGTCGCCGCCTCCGTGGTGGCCCGGCTGCCGCACCCGAACGCGGCGCCCGCCACGGCCCCCGGCCTCGCCAAGGCCCCCGACGGCGCCGATGTGCCCGCACAGCCGGCCGCGGGCGGCGACGATCATGACGCGCTGCTGCGCAGGCTCCGTGAGCTGGGCGAGCTGCACCAGGCCGGGATCCTCACGGAGGAGGAGTTCACGACCGCCAAGCAGGCCGTACTGAAGCGCCTCTGAGCACCGCCCCACCGGAGATCATGGTCACTCCTGCCCGGATTCGGGCAGGATTCTTGCAAAGAACCGCCCCGCACCCGCAGTATCTACGGGTGCTCGAACGCCGTTCACCCTCGCCTCACGACGACCTCGTCGACCATCTGGTCCGCAGTACCGCGCTCCCGCGCGGCGAGGCTGCCCGGGTGGTTCTGGACGTCCTGGCGTATTTCGACGAGACCGCCGAGGAGTTCGTCCGGCGCAGACACCGCGAGCTCCAGGCCGGCGGCGCCGCGAATCCGGAGATCTTCGAGCGGATCGCGGCGGAACTGCCGCACCGCGCGGTGGCGCCGCCCGAGCTGTCCCTCAGGCAGCTCCGGCGGATCGTCTACGGCTGAGCGACGCCGAACCGCGGCCGGCCGCGGAGCGTACGGCCACACCGTCCACGGACGGCGGGCGGTCGGGCACACCACTGAACATTGGCGGAGAGGCAGAGACTGATATGTGCGGAATCGTCGGTTACATCGGACGGCGTGACGTCGCTCCACTGCTGCTGGAGGGCCTCCAGCGGCTGGAGTACCGGGGCTACGACTCCGCGGGCCTGGTCATCACGGGCAAACCGGCCGCCGGCAAGTCCGCGGCCCTGAAAATGGTCAAGGCCAAGGGCCGCGTCCGTGAGCTGGAGTCCCGCGTCCCCAAGCGCTTCGCCGGCACCACCGGCATCGCGCACACCCGCTGGGCCACCCATGGCGCCCCGAGCGACCACAACGCGCATCCGCACCTCGACCCGGAGAACAAGGTCGCCATCGTCCACAACGGGATCATCGACAACGCCACCGATCTGCGCGTGAAGCTGGAGGCCGACGGTGTCGTCTTCCTCTCCGAGACCGACACCGAGGTCCTGACCCATCTCATCGCGCGCTCGCAGGCCGAGACGCTGGAGGAGAAGGTCCGCCAGTCCCTGAAGCTGGTCGAGGGCACATACGGCATCGCCGTCCTGCACGCCGACTTCGCCGACCGCATCGTCGTCGCCCGCAACGGCTCGCCCGTCGTCCTCGGCATCGGCGAGAAGGAGATGTTCGTCGCGTCCGACGTCGCCGCGCTGGTCTCCCACACCCGCCAGGTCGTCACCCTCGACGACGGCGAGATGGCCACCATCAAGGCCGACGACTTCCGTACGTACACGACCGAGGGCTCGCGCACCTCGGCCACGCCGACCACCGTGGAGTGGGAGGCCGAGTCGTACGACATGGGCGGCCACGACACGTACATGCACAAGGAGATCTCCGAGCAGGCCGACGCCGTTGACCGGGTGCTGCGCGGCCGGATCGACGACCGGTTCTCGACCGTGCACCTGGGCGGCCTGAATCTGGACGCGCGCGAGGCCCGCGGGGTGCGGCGCATCAAGATCCTCGGCTGCGGCACCTCGTACCACGCGGGGCTCATCGGCGCCGGGCTCATCGAGTCGCTGGCGCGGATCCCGGCGGACGCGGAGCCGGCGTCCGAGTTCCGTTACCGCAATCCCGTCGTGGACCCCGACACGCTCTACATCGCCGTGTCGCAGTCGGGCGAGACGTACGACGTCCTGGCCGCCGTGCAGGAGCTCAAGCGCAAGGGCGCCCGGGTGCTCGGCGTCGTCAACGTCGTCGGCTCGGCGATCGCCCGTGAGACCGACGGCGGTGTGTACGTGCACGCGGGCCCGGAGGTCTGTGTCGTCTCCACGAAGTGCTTCACCAACACGGTGGTGGCCTTCGCGCTGCTCGCGCTGCACCTGGGCCGTATCCGCGACCTGTCGGTCGCCGACGGCAAGCGGATCATCACGGGGCTGCGCGCCCTGCCCGCCCAGATCGCGGAGATCCTGGAGTCCGAGGCGGA
Organism: Streptomyces sp. NPDC058665; assembly: GCF_042714995.1. Taxonomy (NCBI): domain Bacteria; kingdom Bacillati; phylum Actinomycetota; class Actinomycetes; order Kitasatosporales; family Streptomycetaceae; genus Streptomyces; species Streptomyces sp. NPDC058665. Next base: position 126,902 of record NZ_JBHXRX010000011.1, on the reverse strand, counting down.
GATCAAGAAGATCGCGGACGAGTACGCGGACGCGAAGTCGATGATGTTCATCGGCCGGGTGCGCGGCTATCCGGTGGCTCTTGAGGCCTCCCTGAAGCTCAAGGAGATCTCGTACATCCACGCCGAGGCCTATCCCGCCTCCGAGTTGAAGCACGGACCGCTCGCGCTCATCGAGCCGGCGCTGCCGACCGTGGCGATCGTGCCGGACGACGATCTGCTGGAGAAGAACCGCGCGGCGCTGGAGGAGATCAAGGCGCGCAGCGGCCGGATCCTCGCGGTCGCGCACCAGGAGCAGCCGAAGGCCGACCAGACGATCCTGGTGCCGAAGAACGAGCCTGAGCTGGACCCGATCCTGATGGGGATTCCGCTCCAACTGCTCGCCTACCACACGGCGCTGGCGCTGGGCCGGGACATCGACAAGCCGCGCAACCTGGCGAAGTCCGTGACGGTGGAGTAGCCATGACGGCGCGTCAGCCGCGCCGAAGCAGCCGTCGGGGGGTTACGGAATGACCACGACGGGCCGCCTGGCCCGTCGTGCCAGCCGTCCCGCCACCGTGCCGAAGATGCGTCCGACGATGCCGTGCGTGGAGCCGACGACGATCGCGTCGGCCGCGTACTCCTGGCCGACCTCTTCGAGCTCGTGGCAGATGTCGCCGCCGCGCTCGACGAGGATCCACGGCACCTCGGTGAGGTAGTCGGCGCAGGCCAGTTCGAGGCCGAGCACCTCCGTGCGGTGGTCCGGCACGTCCACGAAGACCGGCGGCTCGCAGCCCGCCCAGACGGTGGTGGGCAGCCGGTTGGCCACATGCACGATGATCAGGGCGGATCCGAGTCTGCGGGCCATTCCGATGGCATACGCGAGCGCGCGCTCGCTGGACGTCGACCCGTCGAATCCGACGACCACTCCGTGCCGGAAGGCCGGGTCGCAGGAAGTGCGTGTCTCTTCCGCCGCTTGCAGGTCCGACGCGTGGTCGGTCAACTGCTCGCGGTCAGCGGGTTCGGGGATTTCGTGACCGGCCATCGATGTCTCGGCGAGGAAGGTCCTTGTGTGAAGGAGCAACAATTGACGGGGCAACGGAGCTGTGTCTGGGAATCATCTTCCCAACCCCTTACCCGCAAGGGTACGGCGGCACTCCTCATCTGCCCAGGCATGGCCGCCGCACACGCGACGTATCAGGGGAGCATGCCCGAGCCCGCCAGGTATCGCAACGCCCGATGGCCCGTACACAAGGACGCGAGGGGCGGGCCACCCGGGGGGTGGTAAGTGACCGGACGGCCGGACACCTCGTTGATCATGGGTCCGGCCCGTAGTCGACGCAGTCAATCCAGTCACCACAGCCACCCCCGCCATCAGGGAGCTCACGTGTCCGTACGACCGCAGCACCACGGCTCCTCCCCGTCGGACCCTCGGCCCGCGCCGGCCGCGTCGCCCGCTTCCGCCGAATCCGCGAGCGATGTGGTTCGCTGGGCCGCCTTCAGCTGCGTACTCGTGCCGGTGGTGCTCGTCGTGTTCGGGACGTCCGTCGGCGGAGCCGCCGTCCCCGCGCTCGGGCTGCTCGCCGTGACGGCGGCCTGCCGGCTCCTGCTGCGCCGCTCGGAGCGCTCGCTCCGTGATCGACGTACGGTGGGTAACACCAGGCCCCAGGGGGCGCGTCGGGGCGCGCGTACGCATGACTGAAGCGCGCCGGCCTGCTGACGCTTCCGGGCCCGCACACCCGTAAGTTTTCAGCCAACTTCACCCCTGCGACCGATCCTTGGCGAAATGGCCTGTCAACCCCCTTGTCACCAGGGCAGAGAGGTCCTTTCCGGCCGCGAACCGCCTACGGGGACGGGCCATGCGCGCGAGGCGCACTTCCCTGTGGGCCGCGCGAGTGGAACGCTTCGTGATCGAATGCTTCGCGCCAAGTTGCCTTGTCGACATAGCGCCGGATGGAGAACTTGTCACGCCGGCACCACGGGACACAGTAGATTCGATCATGAGTAGCGAACAGTGGGGTCCCGTGCAAAACCGAGGGGAATCGTGCAGGAGCGAAAGACCCGACACGAACGGGGAGACGCGAACACCGAGGGGGGCTTAGCGCCATGAGCCAGGACTCCATTGCCGCACCGGAGTCAGCACGGAAGCTTTCCGGCCGCCGCCGCCGGGAGGTCGTCGCAGTGCTGCTCTTCAGTGGCGGGCCAATCTTCGAGAGCTCCATCCCGCTCTCCGTGTTCGGCATCGACCGTCAGGATGCCGGGGTTCCGCGATACCGGCTGCTCGTGTGCGGTGGGGAGGAAGGCCCGCTCCGCACCACCGGCGGGCTCGAACTCACCACGCCCTACGGGCTGGAGGCGATCGGCAGAGCGGGCACGGTGGTCGTCCCGGCGTGGCGCTCCATCACCTCGCCGCCGCCGCCCGAGGCTCTGGACGCACTGCGCCGCGCGCACGAGGAGGGCGCCCGGATCGTCGGACTGTGCACGGGCGCGTTCGTCCTCGCGGCGGCCGGCCTCCTGGACGGCCGGCCGGCGACCACGCACTGGATGTACGCGCCGACGCTCGCCAAGCGGTACCCGTCCGTCCATGTGGATCCGCGTGAACTGTTCGTCGACGACGGCGATGTGCTCACCTCCGCGGGGACGGCGGCCGGAATAGATCTGTGTCTGCACATCGTGCGCACGGATCACGGGACGGAGGCCGCCGGGGCACTGGCGCGCAGGCTCGTCGTCCCGCCGCGGCGCAGTGGCGGCCAGGAGCGCTATCTGGACAGGTCTTTACCAGAGGAAATCGGCTCCGACCCGCTCGCCGAGGTCGTGGCCTGGGCACTGGAGCATCTGCACGAGCAGTTCGACGTGGAGACTCTGGCCGCCCGCGCCTATATGAGCCGCAGGACGTTCGACCGCCGTTTCCGTTCGCTCACCGGCAGCGCGCCGCTTCAGTGGCTGATCACTCAGCGCGTGCTCCAGGCGCAGCGGCTGCTGGAGACCTCCGACTACTCGGTGGACGAGGTCGCGGGCCGCTGCGGCTTCCGCTCGCCGGTGGCGCTGCGCGGGCACTTCCGGCGTCAGCTCGGCTCGTCCCCCGCCGCGTACCGGGCCGCCTACCGGGCCCGCCGTCCGCACGGGGACCAGCTCGCGCCGGCGCCGGCGGAGCAGGTCGTACCGCCCCAGGCGTCCCCGGGGTCCAGACGGCCCGCGCCGACGGCGGCCCCGTCCGGTCCTCCGGCGGCCCTGCCGCCGGTGCCGGAGCCGGTCAAGTCCTACTCGGAGGCCTTCGTCTCCGGCCAGGGGCGCCCGAGCCTGCCCGGTCAGCGGAGCGCACCGTAGGGTAAGGCGCATGAACGATCGAATGGTGTGGATCGACTGCGAGATGACCGGGCTCTCGCTGACGGAGGACGCACTCATCGAGGTGGCCGCACTGGTCACCGACTCGGAGCTGAACGTGCTCGGCGAAGGGGTCGACATCGTCGTGCGTCCCCCGGACGCGGCGCTGGAGACCATGCCCGAGGTGGTGCGGCAGATGCACACCGCCTCGGGCCTGCTCGACGAGCTGGCGGGCGGCACCACCCTGGCCGACGCCGAGGAGCGGGTGCTGGCGTACGTACGCGAGCACGTCAAGGAGCCGGGGAAGGCGCCGCTGTGCGGCAACACGGTCGGCACCGACCGCGGCTTCCTGCTGCGGGACATGCCGGAGCTGGAGGGCTACCTCCACTACCGGATCGTGGACGTCTCCTCGGTCAAGGAGCTGGCGCGCCGCTGGTACCCGCGCGCCTACTTCAACAGCCCGGAGAAGAGCGGCAACCACCGGGCGCTCGCGGACATCCGCGAGTCCATCGCGGAGCTGCGCTACTACCGCGAGGCGGTCTTCGTACCGCAGCCGGGCCCGGACTCGGACACGGCGAAGGCGATCGCGGCGAAGCACGTGCTGTGACCGAGGGGTGCGCGGCGCAGCCCAGGCGTAACGACCTCGCCTGCGGCAGGGAGCGGATCAGGGAGCGTCGTCATGTGGCTTCGATTGCAAGGCCGAGGAGGGAGGCGACGCGGAGCGTCGTCGACTGACGAGAACGCGGCAAGCGGAGTCGCAGGGCGTCGCGAGCCCGCTCCCTGCCGCAGGCGAGGTCGTAAGTCGGGCGCGAGCACCCTCGCGGACCCTGTACACTTTTTCTCGGCCGGTCGGGTACAGGATTGACCGGACATGGTGGGTATAGCTCAGCTGGTAGAGCACCTGGTTGTGGTCCAGGATGTCGCGGGTTCAAGTCCCGTTACTCACCCTGACGAATGAAGGGCCGGTTCGCGTGAGCGGACCGGCCCTTCGTCGTGTCGCCCCCCGGTCCTTGACACCTCTCGGACGAGCGGGGACCCTCGACCCACTCATGGGAGCGCTCCCACTTCCCATGCCCGGTCAAGGAAGGACGTCATGCGCACGCATTCCCGTGCGTCCCGCCGGCTGGCGGGGCTCGTGGCCGTCGTCGTGCTCGGGGCCGGGGTGGCGGCCGGGTGCGCGGAGGACCCGGCCGAGCCGGCGGCGGGGCACGGCGCGGCGCCGGGCGGCACCGGCACGCGGGCCGCATCACCTACGCCGTGCTGGCCCTGTTCGCCGCCGGGTCGCTGTTCCCGCTCCTCTGGACGGCGATCGCCGCGTCCCGCAACACGACCCGGCTGGCACAGACTCTCTTCAACACGGTCCTGGTGGCGGGCACGGTGGCCGCCGGGACGGTCCTGTTCTCGACGCTCGCGGGCTTCGCCTTCGCCAAGCTCCGCTTCCGGTTCAAGGCGCCGTACCCATGTTGGCGTCGGTCCAGGCGATCCGGAGGTCGCGGAGCAGATTGCCGCCGAACCAGAAGGTCGCGCTCACGGGGCTCGGCCGCGGCTGCATTCCCGACCAGTCGGTGATCATGGCCGGTGCCCTGCTCGGTGCGCTGCCGCTCCTACTGGCCTTCGTGATCTTCGGCAAGCAGATTGTCGGTGGCATCATGACCGGTGCGGTCAAGGGCTGACCGCGCGTTTCTCCCCGACCCGGAGCGCACTCATGTCCCTCAGTTTCCCGTCCGACTTCATATGGGGCACCGCCACCGCCGCCTACCAGATCGAGGGCGGCGCGCGGGAGATCGGCCGTACCCCGTCGATCTGGGACACCTTCAGCCACACCCCGGGCAAGGTCGAGAACGGCGACACCGGGGACACCGCCGCCGACCACATCCACCGCCGGGCCGAGGACGTGCGCCTCATGGCGGACCTCGGCGTGAACGCGTACCGCTTCTCGGTCTCCTGGTCGCGCGTCCAGCCCATCGGGCGCGGCCCGGCCGTCCAGCGCGGTCTGGACTTCTACCGCAAGCTCGTCGACGACCTGCTGGAGCGCGGCATCCGGCCCGTCCTCACGCTCTACCACTGGGACCTGCCGCACGATCTGGAGACGGCGGGCGGCTGGCCGGTGCGCGAGACGGCGTTCAGGTTCGCGGAGTACGCGCGCATCCTCGGTGACGCGCTCGGCGACCGCGTGGACCGCTGGGTGACCCTCAACGAGCCCTGGTGCAGCGCGTTTCTGGGGTACGCCTCCGGGGTGCACGCGCCCGGCCGTACGGACCCGGTGCTCGCGCTGCGGGCCGCGCACCATCTCAACCTCGGCCACGGTCTCGCCACGCAGGCGCTGCGTACCGTGCTGCCCAGACGCGCGCAGGTGACCGTCTGCCACAACGCCGCGGCGGTACGGGCCCGTTCGCAGTCGCCGGACGACCTGGACGCGCGGCGCCGTGTCGACGCGCTGGCGAACCGGATCTTCACCGGGCCGATGCTGTCGGGCGCGTACCCCGAAGACCTGTTCAAGGACACCGCGCGGATCACGGACTGGTCCTTCGTGAAGGCCGACGACGCGGTGACGATCCATCAGCCACTGGACTGGCTGGGCATCAACTACTACACCCCGCACCTGGTGTCGGCCGCGACAGAAACCGGCGCGGACGCCGACCGCCGGGACACCCGCGGCCACGCGCCGGGCACGGCCGGGAAGTCGCCCTGGCCCGGCGCCGAGTCCGTGACGTTCCATCAGCCGCCGGGCGAGGTCACCGAGATGGGCTGGTCGGTCGATCCGACGGGGCTGTACGACGTGCTGATGCGCTACACCCGCGAGGCACCCGGCGTACCGCTGGTGATCACGGAGAACGGCGCGGCGTACGACGACAGACCGGACGCGGAGGGTCTGGTGCACGACCCGGACCGTATCCGCTTCCTGCACGGGCATCTGTCGGCGGCGCACCGCGCGATCGCCGACGGGGCGGACGTACGCGGCTACTTCCTCTGGTCGCTGCTGGACAACTTCGAGTGGGAGCGGGGCTACGGGAAGCGGTTCGGCGCGGTGCACGTCGACTACGGGACGCAGGCCCGTACGCCCAAGTCCAGCGCCCGCTGGTACGCGCGGCTGACGGAGACGGGCGTACTGCCCGACCCGCCCGCCTAGTGCTTCGGGGCGCGCCCCGGCCGGGTGGGGGGTTCGGTGTCCGGCCGGGACGCGGGGGGTGGCGACCGGTGGGGGACGGCAGCCGTGCGGTTGATGCGGTCTCGGGCAGTACGCTAGCTGCCCCGACCCGGACAAGTCGCCGATAACGGGCGGGCGTTGGCGTTCTTGAGGTCCCCTTAAGGAACCATTGCGAGGGGATTAATGGTTGGCCCGGCGGCGCAGCCGGTGGCCGCGGCTCTCCCCGGTGGCGCGTGTCGCGCGCTGCCCGCCGAGCCCGATCCAGATCCGTATCTCCGTGCCGCCGAGCACGGAGCGCCCGATGCGTACGTCTCCGCCGGTGGACTCGGCGACCCGGCGCACGATGTCGAGCCCGAGTCCCGTCGAGCCCTCGCCGGCCCCGCTGTTGCCGCGTACGAGGGCCGCCTCGGGGTCCGCGATCCCCGGGCCGGCGTCCGAGACGAGGACGATCACGGCGTCCTCGGCGTGGTGGACGTCGACGGCGAAGGCGGTGCCCTCGGGGGTGTGCCGGAAGACGTTGCCGAGCAACGCGTCAAGGGCCGCCGCCAGTTCGGGCCTCGCGACCGGGATACGGACCGGGCGCCCCACCCCGGCCAGCCGTACCTTGCGGCCCTCGTCCTCGGCCAGTGCCGACCAGAAGTCCATGCGCTCGCGGATGACCTCGGAGACGTCGCAGCCCACGCCGGGCGTCGTCGCGCGCGTCTGCGGCTTGGCCTTGCGGGCGGTACGGATGATGGTGTCGACCTCACGTTCCAGCTGTGCGACGGCCGCACGTGTCTGGTCGGCGGCCGGACCCTCGCCGAGCGACGCGGCGTTGAGGCGCAGCACGGTGAGCGGGGTGCGCAGCCGGTGCGAGAGGTCGGCGGCCAGTTCCCTTTCGTTGGCGAGGAGTTGGACCACCTGGTCGGCCATCGAGTTGAAGGCGATCGCCGCCGACCGCAGCTCCGTCGGGCCCTTCTCCGGGACCCGTGCGCCGAGTCTGCCCTCGCCCAGGTCATGGGCGGCGCCCGCGAGCCGCTGCGCGGGCTGGACCATCCGTACGCCGAGCCGGTCGGCGACGGCGACCGAGCCCACGATCAGCGCGACGCCCACGCCGGCGAGCACCAGCCAGGCGGTGGTGACCCCGTTGGAGACCTCGTTCTCGGGGACGAACACCTCGATGATGGCGACCTTGCCGGTGGAGATCGCGATCGGCTGAAGGAGCGCGGAACCGCCGCTGACCTCGGTGATGGAGGCCCTGCCGAGCCGCTCGGTGGCGCGCAGGTCCTTCTGCGCGGCCCGTCGGGTGCCGATCTCCATGGGCACGCTGCCCGGCTCGCCGGAGGCGGGCACATGGACGGCCAGCTGTCCGGTGTCCCCGATGGGGCTGGACTGGACGGCCCATTCGAGCTGTTCGCGGCCCTGGGCGATGGAGAGTACGGGGCCAAGGGTCGCGGCCTGCCGTTCGGCGTTGGAGAAGGCCCGGTCCTTGGCCATCTCCTTGATGACGAGCCCGAGCGGAACGGCGAAGGCGAGTACGACCATGGCGGTCACCGCCAGCGAGACCCTGACCAGCGCCCACCTCATGACAGGGGCTCGTACGCGCCGGGGCCGGACGCCGGCGCCCGCGGGGCCGGCGGCTCCAGCTTCACACCGACGCCGCGCAGGGTGTGCAGATAGCGGGGCCGGGCGGCCGTCTCCCCCAACTTCCGCCGCAGCCACGACAGATGGACGTCGATGGTCTGGTCGTCGCCGTACGACTGCTGCCACACCTCGGCCAGCAGCTCCTTGCGTGCGACCACCACCCCGGGACGTCCCGCGAGGAAGGTGAGCAGGTCGAACTCACGCCGCGTCAGATCCAACCGGGCGCCGTCGAGTTCGGCCTGGCGGCGCAGCGGGTCGATGGCCAGACCGCCGACGCGGATGACCCGCGAGGGCGGGTCCTCGGCTGCGGTCGCGCGCGAGCGGCGCAGCACGGCGGCCATCCGGGCCGAGAGGTGCTCCACCGAGAACGGTTTGGTGAGGTAGTCGTCGGCGCCGTCGTTCAACAGCCGTACGATCTCCGCCTCGTCGTCCCGCGCCGTGGCGATGATGACCGGCACGTCGGTGATCCCGCGCAGCATCTTCAGCGCCTCGGAGCCGTCGAGATCGGGCAGCCCGAGGTCGAGGATCACCACGTCGAACCGGAAGTGGGCGACCTCACGCAGCGCCTCCAGGGCGGTGCCGACGCTCCGTACGGTGTGGGAGGCCTCGGTCAAGTGCCTGATGAGGGCGGAGCGTACGAACTGGTCGTCCTCGACCACGAGCACACTTGGCATGGGCGGCACCGTACGCCATCCGGGCGGCCGGGGGGTGCCGGTCGCCCGGGAACGCGGACGGAAGGACAGGCGCGGGGCGAGTGGTGCAGTATGGGCCCCGATGCGCAGAGGACTCGTACATGCCATGGCGTGGACGCTGGCGACCGGGTCGGCGGTCACGCTGTCGTGGTGGGGCGTGCACACCGTCGTGGTGGGCACGGTGTACGACCGGCCGCGGGCGCTGCCGATCACCGGGGAGAACACGACGACGCAGCGCGCCAGGCCGCAGTCCTCGTCGACGCACCGCCCGCCGCCCTCACCCACGAAGTCCGCGGCGTCCTCGAAGGCCCCGGACACCTCGAAGTCGCCTGACGACAAGCCGTCGGCGACCCCGCCCGCGGACGCGCCGGAGCCGAGCCGGTCCTCGGACCCGGGCCCGGACCCCACGGCGGACGCCAATGTGAAGAGCTATCCCGTCGACGGCGGGCGGGTCGTCTTCGATCTCGGCCCGGAGTCGGCGGAGCTGGTCTCGGCGACGCCGGAGGCCGGCTGGCAGATGCAGGTGTGGAAGCAGGACTTCTGGATCCGGGTGACGTTCACGCGGGACGACCGGGAGGTCTCGGTCTTCTGCACCTGGCACGACTCGGCGCCCCGGGTGCAGATCGACGAGCGGTAGGGCCTGTCTTTCGGATCAGGCCCTGAGTCCCGTACGGAGCAGGGGCGTTCAGTCGAAGGAACCGGGCGGCGGTACGGGTGAGGGCCGGGCGTTCGCGTCGGAGACGGGCGCGGCGCCGCCGGTGAAGTCCCTGAGGGAGCGCCCGTGTTCGAGCCGGCCCGGATGCGGGTCGCCCGCGACCCGGCGCGTCAGCCCGGCGATCGGCAACTCCCGGTCGGACGCGAGGAGTACGGCGTTGCCGAAGCGCCGGCCGCGCAGCACGGCCGGGTCGGCGGCGAGTGCCAGCTCCGGGAAGACGGTGGCGGCCGTGGCGATCTGGGACCTCAGATGCGCGAGCGGCGGGCCGTCGGCGAGGTTGGCCGCGTAGCCGCCGCCGGGGCCGAGCACGCGCCGTACGTCGGCGAGGAATTCGGCGCTGGTGAGATGCGCGGGGATCCGGGCATCGTCGAAGACGTCCGTGATCACCAGGTCCGCCCAGCCGTCGGGCATCTTGGCGAGCCCGGCCCGCGCGTCGAGTGAGCGGACCCGGATCCGGGCGCCCGGGTCCAACGGGAGTTCTCGGCGGACCAGTTGGACCAGGGGCGCGTCGAGTTCCACGATCTGCTGGGTGGACCGGGGGCGGGTCGCCGCGACGTAACGGGCGAGCGTGAAGGCGCCTCCGCCGAGGTGCACGACGTGCAGAGGGCGGCCAGCGGGCGCGACGAGATCCGCGAAGTGGCCGATCCTGCGCTGGTAGGAGAAGGAGAGATGCGTCGGGTCGGCGAGATCGACGTGCGACTGCGGGGCTTCGTCGATCAGCAGCGTCCAGGCACGTGCGCGCTCGCGGTCGGGCACCAGCTCGGCGAGCCCGCCGTCGACCTGCTCGGTGACGCTCTCGGATCCAGCTCCTGCCCCGGTCTCGGGGGCGCCTCGTCCACGTCGTCTGTTCTTCGCCGCCGGATTCTTCGCCACCGGTCCATTATCGCCCGGCGGCGGTCACCGGCCTTCGCTACCGGTGGCCGTCCGCGGCCTCGATCAGCCGGGCCGCCTCGCCGAGGGCCTCCCGCAGCACCGCCGGGTCCGTGACCTCCCCGGTCCCGGAGTCCGGGGGCAGCAGCCACGCACCGCCGGTGACAGGCGGCTCGGCCGGCACCCGGAGCCCACGGCCCGCCGTCTCCGTACACGCGCTGCCGGGCATGTCCCAGCGCGCAGCCGTGCCGGGAGGCACCAGAAAGCCGAGGTTGTCGCAGTTGCCGTCGAGGAGCACGGGCCCCACCGCCGGAGCCTCGCCCGCGCCCCGGCGCAGGATGTCGACGGCCTCAAGCCCCTGCCGGGCCGGCACGGTCACCAGGTCGCAGGGCCCGCCGTGGCCGGCGGCTGGGTCGCCGGGCGGCGACTCGCTCGCCTCGGCGGTGGGCGTGTGCTGAGCAGTCGTCCATGAGCTGTCACTGGTCTTCATACCGACCTCCAACTCCAAGAAGGGCGAGCCCTCCTCGTCGGGTGGAGACACATGGCGCGTCTCCACATGGTTCAACGCGCCAAGGCGTCAACAGCTACGGCGAGAGTCCGCCGCAAAGAGTGGCAGTTCATGGCAGATCGAGGGTGAGATATCCGGTTTGTAGCCAAACCCTGTGTAGGCAACTCGTCACAACCGGTACCTTCTTGGACGCCGGAGCGCCGGGAGCGCCGGTCAAGAGGTGAACCGGCAAGCAGGACCCAGGAGTTCCAGGAGAGGTCTCGGCCATGGTGTCGACCAGGGCAGTTCCCAATCTCACCTTCCGCCGGCTGCGCGGTCGCCGCTCGCCGGGGGAGTTCGCGGCGGCCGTACGCAGGGCGGCACGGGAGATCGGTGAACAAGTCGCGTGCGACGCACGTTATATCGGACGGGTGGAGGCCGGCGAGATCCGCTGTCCCAACTACGCGTACGAACGCGTCTTCCTCCATATGTTCCCCGGCCTCACCCTGGCCGACCTGGGCTTCTCGGCACGCGAGACCGTCCGTGGCCGGGCGTCCAGACACAAGGCCGACACCGCTCCGGCGCCGGCCCCGACCCCACCGTCAGCCCCGACCCCGATGTACAGCGACACAGACGACATCAGCGAGGAGAGCGACGTGCGGCGTCGCGCATTCATGACCGGTGGCACCGCCTCGATGGCTGTCGCCTCTCTCGGTATCGGCGCCGCCCCGGCGGCGGCCGTGCCCAGCCCCCGGCGGGTGGGTGAGGCCGAGGTGAGCGCCCTGGAGGAGGCGGTACGCCGGATCAGGCTGCTGGACGACCGGCACGGCGCCGACGGGCTGTACCGGCGGGCGGCGCAGCCGCTGCGGACGGCGTACGCGCTCCTCGACGCGGGCGCCGCCACGCGCGGCGCGACGGCCGGCCGGCTGCACGCGAGCGCGGGCGAACTGGCCATCTCGGTGGGCTGGCTGGCGCACGACTCGGGGCGCTTCGACGACGCGCGCTCGCACTACGCGGAGGCGCTGGCGACCGCACGGGTGGCCGGTGACGCGGGAGTTGAGGCGCACGCGTTCTGCAACACCTCGTTCCTGGCGAGGGACGCGGGCCGGCACCGTGAGGCGGTCCGCGCGGCGCAGGCGGGCCGGCGCGCGGCCCGGGACCTCGCCTCGCCGCGGCTGCTGTCGCTCCTCTCGCTGCGCGAGGCGGGCGGCTGGGCCGGGCTCGGGGACCGTACGGGCTGCGAGCAGTCCCTCGGCCAGGCGCACACGCTCTTCGAGAGCGGACCGTCGGCCACCGATCCCGAGTGGATGTCGTTCTTCGGCGAGCCCGAACTGGAAGTGCTGGAGGCGCAGTGCCGCGCCGCGCTGGGCGACTGGTCGGCGGCGGCCCGGCACGCGTACCGGGCCACGGTCCTCCAGGACCCGCACTTCACCCGTAATCTCGCCCTCTACCGGGCGGAGTTGGCCGTGGACCTGGCGCACGCGGGCTCCCTCGACGAGGCAGCGGCCGCCGGGCACCGGGTGCTCGACCTGATGGACGAGGTCCAGTCGTCCCGTATCCAGGGCATGCTCGCGGGGATGGTGCGGGTGCTGCTGCCCCGGCGGCGTACGGTGGAGGTCGGCGCCTTCCTGGACCGCCACGCGTCGGCGGCGTCGACCGCGCACCGGAGCTGACGGACCGAGAACCGGCGCGGCCCGGCGCGCGGGCGGACGGCGGGGTCAGCCCGCGAGATGCCCCGTGTCGTTCCAGATGTCGATCGCCGGCGCCCCGTACGCCCAGTCCAGGACGGACAGCGACGTCGGCGCCAGCCGGATCCGGGACGCGAAGGACACGTCCTCGCCCAGCCAGCGCGCGCCGATCGCGCGCAGGATGTGGCCGTGCGCGAAGACCAGCACGTCACGGTCGGCCGAGCGTGCCCAGTCCACGACCTCGTCGGCGCGCGCGGCGACCTCGGCCAGGGTCTCGCCGTCGGGGACGCCGTCGCGCCAGATGAACCAGCCCGGCCGCACCGCCTGGATCTGCGCCGGGGTCATGCCCTCGTACGCGCCGTAGTCGAACTCCATCAACGCGTCCCAGGGGCGCGCCCGTCCGGCGAACCCGGCGAGTGCGCAGGTGTCGCTCGCGCGCAGCAGCGGGCTGGTGCGGACCTCCACGTCGGGCAGGCCGGACCACGGCCCGCGCTGCAGCCGCTCCCCCAGCAGCTTCGCGCCGCGCCTGCCCTCGTCGAGCAGAGGGACATCCGTCCTGCCGGTGTGCCTGCCGGACAGCGACCACGCCGTCTGACCGTGCCGGGCGAGGAGGACGCGCGATGCCATGGAAGCTCTCCCTCAGGTTCACAACAGGTGCCCTGCCATCATCCCGCACCTGAACACGGGGCAACCTTCGGGACGGTCCCGGCGTCCCCCTGATCAGCCGACGATCACGTCGCCGGGTGCTTCTGTTGACGCACGAGGGTTCGCAGGGGACCCCTCGCATGCGCGCGATCGCCTACACCGTACGGTTGAACGTCGGCGAAAGGCCGCGTAAAGCATGAGGGAGAACGTTCGGATGCGGCAGACCGACCGTGCGCGCACCGCCCACCGGCCACGCTGGTGGGCCGAACTGCTGCTGCTGGCGGTGCTGTACGGGGCGTACTCGGTGGGCCGGGTCCTGGCGCGTGGCGATGTGTCGACGGCCGTCGACCACGGTCTGGCGATCCTCCGAATAGAGAAGGCGTTCTTCCTGAACGCCGAACATCCCCTCAACCGGCTCTTCACGGACACCCCGGCCCTCGGGATACCCGCCGACTTCATGTACGCCTCGCTGCACTACGTCGTCACCCCGGCGGTCCTGATCTGGCTCTTCCGGCGCCGCCCCGCGCACTACCGGGCGGCCCGCACCTGGCTGATGGCCTCCACGCTGCTCGGCCTGATCGGTTTCGTCTTCCTTCCGACCTGCCCGCCCCGGCTGCTGGAGGCCGGTTACGGCTTCGTCGACACGATGGCGCAGTACAGCTCGTACGGCTGGTGGGGCGCCGAGGCGAGCGCGCCGCGCGGGCTCGGCGGGATGACCAACCAGTACGCGGCGATGCCGAGCCTGCACGTCGGCTGGGCGCTGTGGTGCGGGGTGCTGCTGTGGCGGCACGGGAAGGCGCCGCTGCTGCGCTTCGTCGGCGCGCTCTATCCGCTGGTCACCGTGATCGTGGTGATGGGAACGGCGAACCACTACTTCCTCGACGCGGTCGCCGGGGCCGCGGTGATGGCGGCGGGCGCGATGCTGACCAGGCCCGTGCTGCGGGCGGCCGACCGGGGGTGGGCGCGCGCGACCGGCCGGTACGCGTTCGTGGGCAGGCTGGTGCGGGTGGCGGCGTCCGAGGAACGGCTGTCGTCGAAGGGGGGTTCCGTCACGGTCGCGAAGAGTTCGGCGAACTCCCCGGCAGACCCGGTCACACACACGAATGTCAGTGACGGATGCGAGACTTCCGCGGGTGAGCGATTCCCCGGGCAGCGCACCCGCACCAACAGCAGCACCGGCAACCCCGGAAGTACCGGAGCCGCGACCGGCGACGCTCCGGCAGCGGCTCGCTGAGCTGCGCGGACCGGACGTCGCGCCGCATCCGCTGGACGCCCGCGCGCTGGCCGCTCTCGCCGCCAACCCCGGGTGCGGACGCCGTGCGCTGCTGGACGGCGCCGGGGTCGACAAGACCGCGCTGGCGGCGGCGCTCGGCTCTCCGGCGCCGTTCGGGCAGTCGCAGTTCGCTTTCATGCGGGGCAACGCCTTCGAGGCGCGCGTCAAGGCCGACGGCGGTACGGAGCTGCTGCGGCTGCTGCACGAGCGGATGGGCGCGGGGGCGCCGCCGCCGGTGCCCGGTGAGGTGCGTGTCCCCGATCTGACGGCGGCCGGTCCCGAGGGACGCGTCGCGCGTACGGCGCTGGCGCTGCGTGAGGCGACCGACGAGGCCGGCGTGACCGGCTCGGTGCCCGGGTCCGGCGCGTGGACGCTGCTGGTGCACCCGCTGCTCGCGCTGGAGGTGGCGGGCTCGCCCGCCTATCTGGAGCCGGACGCTGTGGTCGTGCGTCCGGACGGCCGGTGGATCGTGGTGGAGATCAAGTCCTTCCCGATGATCGACAGTTCGGCCGACCCGTCGAAGGTGGGCGCCGCCGCGCGGCAGGCCGCCGTGTACGTGCTGGCGCTGGAGCGGGTCGCCGCGCGGGTGACCGGCGCGCGGGTGGACCACTCGGTGCTGCTGGTCTGCCCCAGGGACTTCTCCAACCTGCCGACCGCCTCGGTCGTGGACGTACGCAAGCAACTGTCGGTGACCCGGCGGCAGCTGACCCGGCTCACCAGGATCGAGGACATCGCCGCGACTCTGCCCGAGGGCACCAGCTTCGATCCGGGGCGTTGCTCACCGGCCGAGCTGACGGCGGCGGTCGACGCGGTCCCGGCGGCGTACGCGCCGGAGTGTCTGGCCGCGTGCGAGCTGGCCTTCCACTGCCGGGGCCAGGCCCGCTCGACCGGCGCCGTGGAGGCACTGGGACGGGGTGTACGGGGCGAGTTGGGCGGCCTGACGACGGTCGGGGCCGTGCTGGCTGCGGCGCGCGGCGAGAGCGCGCCGGGGGTCACCGACGACGATCCGACGGTCGTGGCGCTGCGCAGGGCAGCCGCGCTGCGCGCCGAGGCGCTGAAGTCCCTCCCTGAGGGCCTGGACTCCCTCCTGGACGGCGCGAACTCCCTTCCGGAAGGCGCGGTGGCCGGATGTCGCTGATCAACACCCTCGCCCGGCTGGAGGCGGTGGAGAGCGGGCGCGCGCGACCGCTGACCACCGTGCGCCACCGGCGGCTGTCGGACCGCCCGCTGGTCTTCGTGCCGCTGACGACGGCGGGGGAGGCCGGTGCCCCGCTCGGCGCGCTCGTCGGTACGGACCGGGAGTCGCCCCGTCTGCTGACCGTGGCGCAGCCGCGCGACCGGGATCTGCGGTTCGCCTTCCTCGCCGATCTGGCGGAGGCGCTGCTGCCGCATCTGGACGCGTACGCGGACGATGTCGAGCCCGCCGAACGCGGCGAGACCGACCCGGAGACGGGCAAGCGCGTCAAGGTCGAGGTCGAACTCTGCGTGGACGCACCGCAGTTGATCGTGCCGAACCGGCCCGGTATCGACTTCGTACGGCTCCTTGGCCGGTCGATGCGGTTCCGGCGTACGGCGGAGCAGGACCCGGACACGCCGTATCCGGCGCCCGCGCGCGTGCCGCTGCTGGGCCGCTGGCTGACGCACTACGGCGAGCGGGCGCGGGTGCCGGGATCGTCGCTGCTGCTGGCGGCGACCGATCTGCTCAACAGGCACTGGGCGACCGGCCAGTCCAACCTGGAGGACCAGCATCTCGGCGCGCTGCTGGCCTGGATCGACCCGCCGGACGGCGGGTCGGGCCGGGACGCGGCGCTGCGTGCGGAGACCTCCCGGGACGGGCGCGGGCAGTTGCTCTGTCCGCCCGCGGGCCCGGCCACGGACCCGGCGTTCGACAACAGGCTGCTGGCGCCGGCGATCGACGAGTACGACCGGGCGCGTCAGTCGCTCGGGGCCGCCGAGGACGGCCTGGGCGCCGACGAGCAACTGGGCAGGCTGACCAGGGCCGAACGGGAGATCCGCAAGCTCCTGGAGAGCCAGGCGCGGCCCACGTGGGACGCGGTGTGGCGGGGTCTCGACCTGTTGCGGGAGCTGCCTGAGGGGGCGCGGGTGGCCGACCGCTGGACACGCGACCGCTGGTCCTTCACGGGCCATCGCGACCGGGTGCGCTCCGGCGAACCGCCGCAGCCCCGGCACGACGACGCGGTGACGGCGGCGCGGAAGCTGGCCTCACGGGAGACGGCACAGGCGCAGCTGGAGGCGCAGGAGGCGCTGGACGACCCGCTGGTGCTGGCCGGGCGCAGGCTCTCCGGCGAGGCGTTCGTCGGGGAGGTGACGGACGTGGTGATGGCCTACAGCGAGAGCAAGCGGCCGAGCCCGCGCCCCCTGATCACCCTGCACACCGAGGACCTGCCGCAGCTCGGCGAGCGCACGAAGGTCTACCGCTCGCTGGACGGCAAACCGCAGTCGGCGGAGTTCGTCGGCTGGGAGCCGGGGGGCCAGGGCATGCTGGTCGTGCGGCTGACGGACCGGATGGGCCGTGGCAGGGAGCCGGCCGAGGGGTCGGTCCCGGCGAAGGGCGACCGGATCGCCTGGACCCTGTTCGAACACGACCAGCGCGGGGGTCCGAAGCTGCCGTCGACCGAGGAGACGCCGTGGACGCACGGGGGGCCGCCGGGGGCGGAGGGTGCGGGGGCCGGACCCGGTGCCGGTGACGCCGCCGGTCCCGTCCTCGGAGCCGTACACGTTCCTGAGTCCCGTACGCCCGCCGACGACGCGCCCGCGCCGTCGCTCCCGCTGCCCCTTCCCGACCCGGTGACCGAGGACGACTTCCTGTGACCGCCACAACCGCATCCGACCGGGCCGGTTTCGACCCCGGTGCCGAAGCCGCGCGGGCCACCGACGCGATCCTGTACGACACGCTGCACGGCGCGTACCGGGGCGTGGTTGTCGACTCGCCGCCCGGCGCCGGGAAGTCGACGCTCGTGGTGCGCGCCGCGCTCGAACTGGCCACGGCGGGGCGGCCGTTGATGGTCGTCGCGCAGACCAACGCGCAGGTGGACGACCTCGTCTCACGGCTCGCCGAGAAAGCCCCCGACTTGCCCGTGGGCCGGCTGCACAGCAACGACCCGGACCCTTACGACCCGTCGCTCGACGAGCTGCCCTCCGTACGGAAGTCGGCGAAGGCGGCCGATCTCGCGGGCCTGGACGTCGTGGTGTCCACGGCCGCCAAGTGGGCGCATGTGCAGGGCGTGGAGCCGTGGCGGCACGCGATCGTGGACGAGGCGTACCAGATGCGTTCGGACGCGCTGCTCGCCGTCGCTGGGCTCTTCGAGCGGGCGCTGTTCGTGGGCGACCCGGGCCAGTTGGACCCGTTCAGCGTGGTCGGTGCCGACCAGTGGGCGGGGCTCAGCTACGACCCGTCGGCCAGCGCGGTCGCCACGCTGCTCGCGCACAATCCCGAACTGCCGCAGCACCGGCTCCCGGTGTCGTGGCGGCTGCCCGCGTCGGCCGCGCCGCTGGTGTCGGACGCGTTCTACCCGTACACGCCGTTCCGCAGCGGTACGGGCCCGGCGGACCGGCGGCTCACCTTCGCCGTCCCGTCGGACGGGTCGGGCCCGGACCGGGTGGTGGACGAGGCGGCGGCGTCCGGCTGGGGCCTGCTTGAGCTGCCCGCGCGGCGTACGCCCCGTACGGACCCCGAGGCGGTACGGGCGGTCGCGCTGGTGGTCCGCCGGCTGCTGGACCGGGGCGGCGCGACGGCCGGCGAGCGTGGCCCTGGGGCGGCGCCGCTGACGGCCGACCGCGTCGCGGTGGGCACGGCGCACCGCGACCAGGCGGCGGCGGTCCGCGCGGCGCTCGCGGAGCTGGGCGTGACGGGGGTGGCCGTGGACACGGCGAACCGGCTCCAGGGCCGTGAGTTCGACGTCACGGTGGTCCTGCACCCGCTCTCGGGCCGCCCGGACGCGACGGCGTTCCATCTGGAGACGGGCCGCCTGTGCGTGCTGACCTCCCGGCACCGCCACGCGTGCATCGTGGTCTGCCGCGCGGGAGTCCCGGAACTGCTCGACGAACACCCCTCGACGGAACCGGTCCAGCTGGGCGTCACGATCAAGTTCCCTGACGGGTGGGAGGCGAACCACGCGGTCCTCTCCCACCTGGCGGAACACCGCGTGCCCTGGCAGCCCTGAGGCCGGACAGTGGCCACGAGGCCGAGCCGCCGGAAGCGGCGGAGGCCCACTTGCGCGGGGCGGGACAATGGACGGTGGCCGAGGCGACACGTACGACATCTCAGGCACCCGCACCAGGAGCAAGCAGGAGGAACACATGGCGGAATCCGAGTCGGGTCAGCGGCGGCTGCGGCCCGCCCCGCTGCTGTTCGAGCCGTCGGAGGCGGTCTCCGATCCGGAGCACTTCTTCGACCTGGAGTCGATCGACGACCCGGGCACCCTGCTGGACCGGGCCACCGAGCTGACGCTCGCCTTCCGGGCCGCGACCGACCGGGCCGTGGAGTTCCAGGCCCTCGCCGCCGCCCAGCTCGCCGACCCGCGGCGGTTCGACCGGCTCACGGCCGCTGACATCGCCGCACGGGCGGAGTGGACCGAGGACTACGCCAAGAAGATGGTGGAGTTCGGGCGCGATCTGCTCCGCAACGGTCGCGCGCCAGGGGAGTGATCCCGTAGCGGACATCCGGCGGGCCCCTGCCGGGCTGGCGCCTGGCATATGCCGGGTCGCAGGTTACGCCCTCCCGCACCACCCTGTCCCGGTTTCCGGCAACTACCGGGATTCGGCCGGTTACTCCAGGTAGATGTAAGTGTCATGAGCGCATGGCTGCGAGATGAATCCCCTTTGAGTCCGGGTGCTTGCGACGACGAGCGCCGGACCGACATCTTCGACTTTCTCCGCGACGAAGGCCGCCACCACACGGCGCAGGTCACCGCGACCGGCGCCGGATGGCTCGCCTCCGCCGAGCCGTACCCCCGCTCCACGCTCGCCCTCTGGGAGGCCCGGCCGACCGCACCCGGTGTACTGCCCTGCGGCACCGTCTTCGACGTCGTCAACGTGCCCACCATCTTCGGCAGGCGCATGCTCGACCGGCTGTGGTCCGACGGTCCGGGCTCCGGTCCTGTCGCCACGCACCGGGGCCGGATGATGCTGTTCGCTGCCCCCGGCACCGCCCAGCGCCTGCCGTCGCTGCTGGCCTGGGAGGAGTGGGGGCGCTCGGCCCCGGAGGGCCGCGCGCCGGCCGTACCGCCGCTGCTCTGCCACGGCTCCGGCGACGCCGTGACCGTACCGCCGCTGGTCCCCGGCAATGGCGCGGCGCCGCGCTGGGTGGTCGCCCCCGACACCCGTCATCCATGGCTCCCGGGCCCGGAGGTGCTGCTGTGGGCGTGTGTGCGGGCGAGCCGTCCCGCGTTACGGACGGCGGTCGCCCGAACCCGCACCGGCGCGGTGACGAGCCTGCCGGGTTCCCGCCCCTGAGCAGCGCACCAGCGTCATTCGGGGCCTGTCATATCGATTTTTCTTCGCACCGATCCTGGTGCTAAGGTCTACGACGTCAGCAGGCGCCGCTAGCTCAGTTGGTTAGAGCAGCTGACTCTTAATCAGCGGGTCCGGGGTTCGAGTCCCTGGCGGCGCACAGACAGGGAAAGCCCCTCGCGAGAGCGGGGGGCTTTTTCGTACGTACGGACGTCGGACCCCGTCGTGGCCTCAGACCCCCGTGGCCTCAGACCCCCGTCGTGACCTTCACCGTCCACGCGCCGGCCGGCGTACGGTCGGCCACCTCCACCTTCGTGCCCTCCCCCGGCACCGTGAACGTCTCCCCGACCCCCAGCGGCGCGTCCGCCAGCGGCGGGTAGACCGACTGGTCCCAGCAGGCCTCGCTGTCCGGGTGGGCGTCCACCACCTCGATGGGGCCGCCGCCCGACTCGGTCTCGCCCCGCACCCGGTAGATCAGCACCCCCTCGGTGCAGGTGGTGGAGTCGTTCCCGGTGGAGCCGCGCGCCTCGATCGCCAGGGCCGAGTTCTCGCCCGTCCTGACCACCGCGAGCCGGGTCCCGGCGCTCGCGCCGACCGGGGGCGCGGTGTCCAGCGGTTCCAGGGTGAGCATGCTGCTGCCGGTCGGCTTCACACAGCTGACCTGCCGTCTTTCGAGCCAGCCCAGCTTCCATTTGTGCCAGCCGAACAGGTCGGGAGCCAGTCCGAACTGGCTGCCCATCACATCCCAGTCGCCGACGTGGGTGTCCCAGTCGCCCTTGCCGTCGGTCGGCCGGTGATAGAGGTCGGGCAGGTCGAATACGTGTCCGGTCTCATGGGCCAGCACATTGCGGTCGGGGGGATGGCGCTCGAAGACGGTGACGACGCGCTCGATGTCCGTGCCGTCCGCGGTGAGCGGACGGTCGAAGTTGACCACTTTCGTCGCGTCCGAGTCCACGCCGGGCGCGTCCGGATCGGCGACCAGATAGACGAGGTCGTACCGCGAGAAGTCGATCACCGGATCGGCGACCGCCAGCGCGTCCCGGAGGTACGTGGTGCGCATCTCCGGCTCCCAGTCGCGCCTTATGGCGTAGTCCGTGGAGGGGCGGGGCATCTCGATCCACCGGAGCCGGGGGTGCGCGCGCAGGGCGAACTTCCCGTACGAGGCCCGCTCGAAGAATCTGCTGGTCGCCGGGAAGTGGTCGGAGACCAGCTCGGCCGGGTCGAGCCGTGGCTCCGAGTCCGGGAAGGACAGGAAGACCATGACCGCGTCGAGGGTCGTGGCCGGGCGCGGGTAGGCGGCGTTCCAGGTGTCGAGGCCGAGCGAGTGGTGCGCCGCGGTACGGGGCAGGGCGCACGGTCCGGCGGAGTTCGCCGCCACGGCGGGGCCGGCCACCAGTGAGGTGGCGGCGACCGCGACGAGGGAGGTAAAGGCCGCGGCGGTGCTGCGCAGGCGTGGCCGTTCCACTCCCCCGTGTGTCGGGCGACGCTCCACGTGGACCTCCGGCTGTGGAATGCGGGACAGCTCACCCACCTTGTGCCTTTTCGCCGGAGAACGCCCTGTTCCGCTGGACCGGTTGGGTGAGCGGGGCGACACCCCCGGTGGACCACGGAAAGTCACAATCGGTCAGGCCGGAGACATCCCTCGTACATCCCGCGCCGCAGCCGCGCAGAAACGATCGTCCGGTGCCCCGGTGTCGGCCTCGCGCGCCCGGGTTCACCGCCGGGAGCTGGAACGGCCTGCCGCCCGGCCTCTATGATCGGCAGACTTATCTGCGCCGACCATCCCGAATCACCCCCTGTACGACACCACAGCACCGCGGGAGCGAGCCGTGAGCGGAACCTCCGAAAGGCCGCGGGCCGCGGCAGTCGCGGCACCCGATTCCGGCGCACCCTCGGTTACGGAACGTGATGCTCTGGCCATGCTGGACGGTACGGGCTTCGCCCTCGGTGAGCTGCGGGCCCTCACGCGCCCCGCTCCCGTCCAGCCCACCCCCGCCGGCCACCGCGCCGACCGCGACCTGCGCGACTACCGCGCGGCCTTCAACGCCGCCCGGCTCCCCATGGCCGTCGTGGACCGCCGGGGGACCGTCGTCACCGCCAACGACGCCCTCGCGGAACTGGTCGGCAGCGAGCGCGCCGAGCTGCGCGACCGTGCCGCCGCCGACCTGGTCGACCTCGCATCCGACGACCGGACCTGGCACGCGTACCACGAAGTGCTGCGCGGGCGCCGCTCCCGCTTCCGCTGCACCCGCCGGCTCAAGCACCCCGACGGCCGCACGCTCTGGGCCGAGGTCACCGTCGCGCCCTTGCCCGACGGCGGCACCGTGCTGCTCTCCCTCTCGGACATCAGCGAGCGGCGCGAACTCCACGCGAGGATCCGGCACCTCCAGATGCACGACCCGGTGACCCGGCTGCCCAACCGCACGCTGTTCTTCGAGCGGCTCTCCGCCGCGCTCGAATCGTCGTACGACCATGGCAGAACAGGGCGGATCGGTCTCTGCTACCTGGATCTGGACGGGTTCAAGGCCGTCAACGACACCCTCGGGCACCGGGTCGGCGACCGGCTGCTCGCCGCCGTCGCGAGCCGGCTCACCGAGTGCGCCGACAGCGACGGGCACAGCCGCGGCGGCAGCCATCTCGTGGCGCGCCTCGGCGGCGACGAGTTCGCGGTCCTGGTCGAGGACTCCGCCGGTACGGAACAACTCGCCGACCTCGCCCGCACCGTACTCGCCGCGCTCCAGCTCCCCTTCGACCTGGCCGGCCAGCGGCTCTCGGTCTCGGCGTCCATCGGCGTCGTCGAACGGGCCACCGACGGCACCACCCCCACCGGTCTGATGCAGGTCGCCGACACGACGCTCTACTGGGCGAAGGCGGACGGCAAGGCGCGCTGGACCCTCTTCGACCCGGAGCGCAACGCGCACCGGATGACGCGCCAGGCGCTGTCGTCCACGCTGCGTCCGGCGGTCGAGCGCGAGGAGTTCGTGCTCCAGTACCAGCCGCTGGTGGGGATGGCCGACGGAGCGGTCCAGGGCGTGGAGGCGCTGGTGCGCTGGAGCCATCCGCAGTTCGGTGTCCTCGCGCCCGACCGCTTCATCGGGATCGCCGAGGAGGACGGCTCGATCGTGCAGCTCGGGCGGTGGGTGCTGCGTACGGCGTGTCTCCAGGCCCGGCAGTGGCAGCGGGACCACCCGGCGGAGCGCCCGCTGTTCGTGAGCGTCAACGTCGCCGTACGGCAGGTCTGGGACTCCGACCTGGTGGCCGATGTGGCCGCGATCCTCGCCGAGACGGGTCTGGCGCCGCGTCTGCTGCAACTGGAGCTGACCGAGTCCGCGGTGATGGGCTCGGCGGGCCGGCCGCTCCAGGCACTTCAGGCGCTGAGCGACATGGGCGTGCGGATCGCCATCGACGACTTCGGGACCGGCTACTCGAACCTCGCCTATCTGAGCCGGCTGCCCGTCTCCGTACTGAAGCTGGACGGCTCCTTCGTACGGGGCTTCCGTTACGACGGGGGCGCGCACCCCAATCCGGCGGACGAGACGATCGTCGAGACGCTGGTCCATCTCGCCCACCGGCTGGGCCTGACCGTCACGGCGGAGTGCGTGGAGACGGCGGGGCAGGCGGCGCGTCTGCGCCGGATCGGGTGCGACACCGGGCAGGGCTGGCTGTACTCGCGCGCGGTGGGGCCGGAGCGGATCGCGGAGATGATCGGGGCAGGACCGCTGAAGGTCTGACTCCCGCCCCGCCGCTCGCGGTCAGGCGGCGCGGGCCCGCAGGTCCTTCATGGTCTCCAGGAGCGCGTCGTCGGTGGAGGCGGGCGTGATGCCGAAAGCCGCCGTGGCCGCCGACGAGTCGAGTACGAACGGCGCCGCGCTCTGGTAGCGGATCTCCCAGACCTCGCGGGCATCAGTGTTGAACAGCCCGGCGATCCTGAGCAGCGGCGCGGGAATCGGCGCCAGGCGCGGGGCCGGGGCCCCGATCAGTTCCGCGGCGCGGACGGCCAGGGCGCGCACGGACACCGGTGGCGGGGACGGTACGTGCCAGGGCCTGCCCCAGGCGCTCTCGTCCGCCGCGACCGCCACCAGGGTGCGGGCGACGTCACCCACGTACGTCCAGCTGTGCGGCGCGTCCAGGTCCCCGGGCGCCGACGCCTTCTTCCCGGCCAGCACCTTCGGCAGGAGCAGGACGGTGGCGGTGGAGGTCACGCCGGCGCCGAGGTAGTCGGAGCCGCGCACCTCGGCGGTACGGATCCGGCCCGCCTCGTGGGCGGCGAGCGCGTCCGCCCACAGCTTCGCGCGGACCCGGCCCTTGACAGAGTTCGGCCGCTGGGGCGTCCGCTCGGTCATCGGGGCGTCCACGGGGCCGTAACCGTAGAGGTTCCCGGTGGTGACCAGTACGGCGCCACTGGCTTCGGCGGCGCCGATCAGTGCCGCGCCCAGCGGTGGCCAGTCGGTCCCCCACCGGTGGTAGGCCGGGCCGCCGCAGCTGAAGAGGGTGGTGGCGTCCGCGGTGTGGCGGGTGAGGGTGGCCGCGTCGGAGGCGTCGGCCGCGACCCGCTCGATGCCCGCGTGCTCGGGGCCGCCGCCGGAGCGGGTGATCAGGCGGACGCGTTCGCCCGAGTCGGCGAGCAGGCGAGCGGTGGCCGTTCCCACGGGACCCGCGCCGACGATGACATGCGGCGACATGGCTCGACCTCTGTTCCGTATCCCGGTGCGTGCCCAGTGGGTCCGCGAGGGGCCCTCGGGCGTGTCACCGAGCATCCTGGCGTACCGCGCGCCGGGCCCGCACCCGTGGGTGGCCTCGGGCCCGGACGCGCGGTACGTCCCGTGGTCAGGCCGGCAGGCCGTAGGCGTCGGCGATCAGGTCGTAGCTGCGCAGCCGCGCCTCGGCGCCGTGGGCGTTGGCGGTGAGCATCAGCTCGTCGGCGCCGGTGCGCTTCTGGAGGTCGTCCAGGCCGGCGCGGACGGCGTCCGGGGTGCCGTGGACGATGTTCGTCAGCCAGCTGTCCACGAAGTCGCGCTCCTGCGCGCTGAAGCTGTACGCCTCCGCCTCCTCGGGCGTCGGGACGAGCCCGGGGCGCCCGGTGCGCAGCCGCAGCATCGACAGCGCGCCCGTCAGCACCTGGCGGCGGGCCTCGTTCTCGTCATCGGCGGCGAGGGCGGCGACGCCGATCAGCGCGTACGGGGCGTCGAGCACGGCGGACGGCCGGAAGGACTCACGGTAGAGGTCCAGCGCGGGGATGGTGTTCTGCGCCGAGAAGTGGTGCGCGAAGGCGAACGGCAGCCCGAGCGTGGCGGCGAGCCGGGCGCTGAAGCCGGAGGAGCCGAGGAGCCAGATCGGCGGCCGGGCCGCCGGGCCCTGGACGGGTCCGGGGACGGCGTGGATGCGGGAGTACGGGTGCCCGTTCGGGAAGTCGTCGTCCAGGAAGCGGGTGAGCTCGGCGAGCTGCTGCGGGAAGTCGTCGGCGCCCTCGTTCAGCCGGTCGGTGCGGCGCAGCGCGGCGGCCGTCGCCCCGTCGGTGCCGGGCGCCCGGCCGAGCCCGAGGTCGACGCGCCCGGGGGCGAGTGCCTCCAGGGTGCCGAACTGCTCGGCGATGACGAGCGGCGCGTGGTTGGGCAGCATGACGCCGCCCGAGCCGAGGCGGATGCGCTCGGTGTGGGCGGCGAGGTGGGAGAGGATCACGGCCGGCGACGAGGAGGCGACACCGGGCATCGAGTGGTGCTCGGCGACCCAGTGCCGCTCGTAGCCCCGGCGCTCGCCGAGCTTGGCGATCTCGACGCTGGTCAGCAGCGAATGCCGTGCGGTGCTCCCGCTGCCGACGGTGACCAGGTCCAGTACGGACAGCGGCACGGGCGCGGTGCCCAGCGCCGTACCTCGAATTGCGTCAACCACCGGTGGGAGCCCTCCTGAGCGGAAATCAAGTACGGTTCCACCCAACAGGAGGACGGCTCCGTTTTATTCCCGGCTCGCGAAGAGCGTCCCCAGCTTCGGGGCCCACGCGTGCCGCTCGACCAGGCGCAGGCCCTCCCAGACCGTGACCTGGTTCGCGGTGAGGACCGGCTTGCCCACGGCCTCCTCCAGCTCCGGCAGATACGCCACGGTGTGCAGCGCCGTGTCCGGCAGGAGAAGGACTTCCGCGTCCGGGTGGTCACCCTCCCGGGCCAGGGCCAGTACCTCGTCCCGGCCCCAGGTGCCGACCTCGGCCGCCGTGATGATGCCGCTGCCGCGCGTGGAGACCACCTCGATGCCCGCCGACTTCAGGAAGGCGGCGAAGTAGCCCGCGACGTCCTCCGGATAGGTGGCGGCGACCGCGACCTTCCGGGCGCCCAGCGCCTGGACCGCGTGCGCGAAGGCGAAGGACGTGCTCGAAGCCGGCAGTCCCGCCTCCATCGCCAGCGTGCGGGCCTGCTCGTGCGCGCCGTCCCAGCCGTACACGAAGCTGCCGCTCGTGCACGCCCAGACCACGGACTCGGCGCCCGCCATCCGCAGCTCCTCGACACCGTCCGCCAACCGCCGCGCCGAGCCCATTTCCAGGAGCGCGTCCACGCGGTGGGCGTCCTCACCGATGTCGGTGTGGACGAGGGGCAGTCTGATGTCGCTGTCGAAGAGCATCTCCAGCCGGGGGTAGTCGTCCTCGGCGGAGTGGCCGGGGTAGAGAAGTCCGACGGTCGTCATGTCCACCCTTCCTGTTCCTCGGTCGGAGCGTCCGGCTGGGAGGGCTGCGCCCACTCACCGGGCTGGCCCGGCTGGCTGTCCTGCATCTGCTGGACCGGTTCCATCCGCTCCTTCTCCGCCCGCTCCATCTCCGCCATGCCGGGGATGTCGCCGATCTCGGAGATCTCGTTGATCCGGGCGATCTCGGAGATCGGGACCACGGGAATGTCCGAGATCTCGGAGAGGTCTCCCATTACTTCCAGCGTAGGCACGTGGCGCACCGGAGGCGGGTCGAGCAGCAGGCCCTGATACGGGCCTACCGCGTGCGCGCCTATTCTGCGCAGGGCCGCCCACATCGTGACCTGGTTCGCCGACAGCACCGGCATCCTCAGCTCAGCCTCCAACTGGGGGATCGCGTCGTACGTCGGCAGGTTCGTGCAGCTGATGAACAGCGCGTCGGCCGCACCGACGACGGCCTGCCGCGCCATGTCCACGACCGACCGGTACGGCACCTTCCAGATGTGCCGGGTCAGCCCCAGGAAGGCGCGACCCGTGACGGTTACCCCGGCCTCCGCCAGGTAGTCCTCCAGCGACTCGGTGACCGACTCCGTATAGGGCGTGACCAGGGCGATCCGTTTCGCGCCCAGCTCCTCCAGCGCTTCGAGGAGCGCGCCCGACGTGGTGAGCGAGGGCACCTCGCCCGCCCTCGTCATCGCCTCGGTCATGGCCCGCTCACCGACGACACCGCCGACGAAGCTGCCCGACGTGCAGGCGTACGCGATCACCTCAGGTTCGGACGCTCCCAGGGCCCGCACCGCTTCTCCGAGGGTCTCGTGCTCACTCACGAGGCGGGCAAGGTCCAGCGACACCTCGACGGGGACGTAGGGCGTCCTCGTCAGGCGCAGCGAGATCTCGTCCGGCATCCAACGCCAGAGTTCACGATCAAGAGCGAAATCGAATGGGGCGACCACACCGACACCACGCTGCGGCTGCGGTCCGCCCAGAAAGGAGACATCCATGGCACGGCCCCCCTTTTGGCTGTTGTTGACGACGGTAGGAGGTAAATGCGAGCGTGGTCAATCCGCACAGGAAATACGTTGCAAGAGTTTTCCTCGGGGAAATCCCCGCCCCGCTCAGAAGGGCTCTCCCGATGGCCGAACCAACCCTTCTCGTCCTGGGTGCCGACCCGCCGCCTCGCCTCGGCCGGCTGACCGGCCGAGCCCGGATCGTGTACGCGGACGACTCCACCCTCGCCGCTCAACTCCCCCTGGCTGACGTCCTGTTGGCGTGGGACTTCACTTCGGACGCGATCCGGCTCGCCTGGCCGGGGGACGGCCCACGGCCGGTCTGGGTCCACACGGCGAGCGCCGGTGTGGACCGGCTGCTCAGTCCCGAGCTGATCAACTCCGAAACATTGGTGACTAACGCCCGTGGCATCTTCGAGGAGCCCATTGCCGAATACGTGGCGGCTCTGGTCCTTGCCATGGCCAAGGATCTGCCCGGAACTCTCGAACTCCAGCGCCAGCGGCGCTGGCGCCACCGTGAGGGACTGCGGGTCGCAGGCAGCCGCGCGACCGTCGTCGGCGCGGGTCCGATCGGCCGGGCGGTCGCCGACACGCTGAGGGCGCTCGGCCTGACGGTGGCGGTCACCGGCCGCACGGCGCGCCCGGGTATCCACGGCGCCGACGAGCTCGACCGGCTGCTGACGCGGTCCGACTGGGTGATCTGCGCGGCGCCGCTCACGGAGAGCACGCGCGGCATGTTCGGCGCGCGTCTCCTCGGTCTGATGCAGCCGTCCGCGCGCTTCATCAATGTGGGGCGCGGTCAGCTCGTGGACGAGAACGCGCTCGTGGACGCCGTGTCCAAGCGCTGGATCGCGGGCGCGGCCCTCGATGTCTTCGAGGCCGAGCCGATCGATCCGCAGAGCCGTCTGTGGGACGTGCCCGGCCTGATCGTGTCGCCGCACATGAGCGGCGACACCGTGGGCTGGCGCGACCGACTGGGCGAGCAGTTCGTCGAGCTTTACGACATCTGGGCGTCCGGAAAGCCATTGCCTAACGTGGTGGACAAGAAACGTGGGTACGTCCCCATGCATGACTGAGTCCATGTTCCTGACCGATCTCACCGCTCGACAGCTGCTGGCCGGCTACGAGAGAGGCGACTTCTCACCGGTCGACGTGGCGCGCGCCACGCTGGACCGGATCGAGGCGATCGAACCGCTCGTCAACGCCTTCGTCCGGGTCGACGCCGACGCGGCGCTGGCCGCCGCCGAGGAGTCCACCGTCCGGTGGCGCGGGAAGGAGCCCCGGGGGCTGCTCGACGGGGTCCCCGTCTCGGTGAAGGACATGTTCCTCCAGCGTGGCGGGCCGACCCTGCGCGGCAGCCGGACGGTCGATCCGGCCGGTCCCTGGAACGAGGACGCGCCCGCCGTGGCGCGGCTGCGCGAGCACGGCGCGGTCCTCGTCGGCAAGACCACGACACCGGAGTTCGGCTGGAAGGGTGTCACGGACTCGCCGCTGAGCGGGGTGACCCGTAATCCGTACGACCTGTCCAGGACCGCCGGCGGGTCCAGCGGCGGCAGCGCGACGGCGGTGGCGCTCGGCGCGGCTCCGCTTTCGATCGGCACCGACGGCGGCGGCTCGGTCCGGATCCCCGCGTCCTTCTGCGGCATCTTCGGGCTCAAGCCCACCTACGGGCGGATCCCGCTCTTCCCGTCCAGCGCGTTCGGCACGCTGGCGCACGCCGGTCCGATGGCCCGGGACGCCGCCGACGCCGCGCTCCTGCTCGACGTCATCAGCGGTCCGGACTGGCGGGACTGGTCGCAGCTCGCCCCGGCGCCGGGCGTCGGCGCCGTCCTGGCCGACGGGGTGGCGGGGCTGCGGATCGGGTACTCGCCGTCGTTCGGCGGCCAGGTCGCGGTGCGGCCGGACGTGGCCGCGGCGGTACGGCGCGGGGTGGCGCGGCTCGCGGAGCTGGGCGCGTACATCGAGGAGGCCGACCCCGACATCTCGGACCCGGTGGAGGCGTTCCACACGCTGTGGTTCACGGGCGCTGCCCGGGTGACGCAGTCGCTCGGCGACGCGCAGCGCGAGCTGCTCGACCCGGGGCTGAAGGAGATCGTCGCAGCGGGGTCCGAGGCGAGCGCGCTGGACTATCTGGCGGCCGTGGACGCGCGGATGGAGCTGGGCAGGCGGCTCGGCCGGTTCCACGAGACGTACGACCTGCTGGTCACGCCGACCCTGCCCGTCACCGCCTTCGAGGCGGGCGTCGAGGTGCCGAAGGGCTCGGGGCACCACCGCTGGACCGGCTGGACCCCGTTCACGTACCCCTTCAATCTGACCCAGCAGCCCGCGGCGACCGTGCCGTGCGGAGTGGACGCGGACGGGCTGCCGATCGGCCTCCAGCTGATCGGTGCCCGTCACGCGGACGCGCTGGTGATGCGGGCGGCACACGCGCTGTACGAGTCGGGCGCGGCGTCGCTCCCGGCTCCCACCGGCGCGTAGTGCTCTGACCGCACGGGTTCACCGGTCCCGTCCGGGCCGCCCCGTCTCAGACCCGGCGGAAGTTGAGCGTCTCCCCCGTCGCGCCCGCGCGCCACAGGTCCTGGCACGCCTCCGCCATCTCGTCCAGCCCCTCGACCACCGAGCCCCAGACGATGCCGGGGATCCACCCCGTATCGCCGTTGATCAGCAGGTTGTTGCGCTCGTAGAACAGCGCGAGGTCGACGACGGTACGGCGGCCCCGGTGGGCGGCCTGCTCCTCGTACCCGTACGACGTGGTGCCCAGCACCGTGTCCGAGAAGGTGAAATAGCACAGGTCGCCCGGGATGGGGGTGACCGTCGGGTTCTCCAGCGGCGGCTCCTCGGCCGCGAACCCGGGCATCAGCGCGTAGATCTCGTTGCGGGCGTACTTGGCGTGGTAGACGTCACCCCCCAGCGGCAGCGCGTCCCACACCGCGGCGCAGGTGATCGGGGCCAGTTCGTCGAGGAGCTTGGCGGTGCAGCGCACTCCGCGCTTGTCCAGGGAGACTTCGATGAAGCGCTCGCTCATTGGTCTTCGCGCCCTTCTCGTCGGTTCGGTACAGCCGGTGTCCGGCCATGAATACCCGCCCCGGCCGCGCGAATGCCGGGCCGGACGGACCCGCCTCCCCGCGGGTAACGATAGGCATATCGGTCCGAAAATGATCCGCATACCCTCGGACGATCCGGGTAGCCGCGCGCCTATGGCTCCACTAAAGGGGAACAACACACGAAGCACAGGAAGCGGGCTCCGGCGCCGTTCGCTGCTCGCGGGTGCCGCGGCACTCGGTGTCGCGGGGGCCGTCGGAGCCACCAGCGGATGCAGCCGCGTGGCCACCGCCGACGCCGGGGACGGGGGAACCCTCCTGGACCAGCTGCGCGCCAAGGGCACGGTGCGTCTCGGGCTGGCCGGTGAGCAGCCGTACAGCTACATCGGCAAGGACGGCGAGATGACGGGCTCGGCCCCGGCGATCGCGTCGCGCATTTTCAAGGAGCTGGGCGTGGACAATGTCCAGCCCTTCGCCACCGAGTTCGGTTCGCTGATCACCGGACTGAACTCGCTCCAGTTCGATGTGGTCGCCGCCGGGATGTACATCAACCCGGAACGCTGTGAACAGGTGATCTTCGCCGACCCCGAATACCAGATGCTCGACGCGTTCATCGTGCCGAAGGGGAATCCGAAGAATCTGAACAGCTACAAGGACATCGCCGAGGCCGGCGCCAGAATGGCGACGGGCGTCGGTTACGCGGAGATCGGTTACGCGGAGGAGGCCGGGGTCAAGAGCATCACGACCCTGCCCGACCAGCTGGCCGGACTTCTCGCCGTCGAGCAGGGCCGCGTCGATGTCTTCGCCGGCACGGCGGTCACGGTGTTCAACGTCATCGAGGAGACCGAGAGCACGAAGGCCGAGGCGACCAAGGAGGTCACACCGATCGTGGACGGCAAGCCCGTCATCGACGTCGGCGGCTTCGCCTTCCGCTCACCGGAGACCAACCTCCGTGACTCCTTCAACCGCGAGCTGCACAAGCTCAAGAAGAGCGGTGAACTCCTGGAGATCATGCGGCCCTTCGGCTTCACGAAGGACCAGATGACGACCATCACCGCCAAGGAGAAGTGCGCGCCATGAGCGAAATGACCTGGGGTCTCTGGGAAATACTCCTCAAGGGCGTGTGGATCACCGTCCAGCTGACCGTCTTCAGCGCCGCTCTGGCCGCCGTGGTGTCGCTGGTCGTCGGACTCGCCCGCTCCCACCGGCTGTGGATCGTGCGCTTCGTGTCCGGGGCGTACTTCGAGATATTCCGCGGCACGTCCGCGCTGATCCTGATGTTCTGGATCTTCTTCGTGCTCCCGCTGGGCTTCGGCTGGCAGCTCGTCCCGCTGTGGGCGGCGACGCTGGCGCTCGGGCTCACCTACGGGGCGTACGGCTCCGAGGTCGTCCGGGGCGCGGTGCGGGCCGTGGCTCCCGCCCAGCGCGAGGCGGGGATCGCGCTGAGCTTCACGCCCGCGCAGCAGTTGCGGAAGATCATCCTGCCGCAGGCCTGGCCGGAGATGATCCCGCCGTTCAACAACCTCCTGATCGAGCTCCTCAAGGGCACGGCACTGGTCTCCGTCATGGGCGTGGCCGACATCGCCTTCGGCGCGTCACTGGTGCGTAACGCGACGGGTGAGAGCGCCCCCGTCTACACGGTCATCCTGCTGATGTATTTCGTGCTCGCCTTTGTCCTCACGCGCGGGATGCGCGTCCTCGAACGGCAGGCGAAGGCCGGGATCGGGCAACGCCCGGAGAAGAGGTCCCGGCCGCTCGGCCGGAAGATCGAGCTCCCCCGGCAGGACGCCACCCCCGCGACCGCCGGAGGTGAGGGCCGATGAACTGGGACTGGTCCGCGGTCGGCGACTTCATGCCGATGTTCTGGGACGGCCTGTTCGTCACGCTCCAGGCACTGGTCCTGGGCGCGCTGCTCGCGTTCGCGCTCGGTCTCGTGTGGGCCATGGCCCAACGGTCGAGCCTGGCGGTGGTGCGCTGGCCGGTGAACGTCATCACCGAGTTCGTCCGCAACACCCCGCTGCTGGTGCAGCTGTTCTTCCTCTTCTACGTGCTCCCCGAGTGGGGTCTCACGCTCAGCGCGATGGTCACCGGTGTGGTCGGCCTGGGCCTGCACTACTCGACGTACACCGCCGAGGTCTACCGCGCCGGTATCGACGGCGTCCCGGTCGGCCAATGGGAGGCGGCCACGGCGCTCAGCCTGCCGAGGTCACGCACCTGGGGCGCGGTGATCCTGCCCCAGGCGATCCGGCGCGTCGTGCCCGCGCTGGGCAACTACGTCATCGCGATGCTGAAGGACACTCCGATGCTGTTCGTCATCGGAGTACTGGAAATGCTGGGCGAGGCACGCCAGTTCGCCTCCCAGACCTTCCTGACGGTCGAGGTCTTCACCGTCGTGGGTGTGGCCTTCATCGTCATCTCCTATCCGGCATCCCTTCTCATGCGAGCATTGGAGCGTCGCCTTGTCCGCTGACAGCACTCCCCTCAACACCTCGAAGGAAACGGCCAATCCCGTCGCCGACGGCAGCGAGCTGATCCGCTTCGACAAGGTCACCAAGCGCTTCGGGGCCAACACGGTCCTGGACTCACTGGACTTCACCGTCAACTCCGGCAAGCACGTGACGCTGATCGGCGCCTCCGGATCGGGCAAGACCACGATCCTCAGACTCCTGATGACGCTGATCAAGCCGGAGGAGGGCACCATCAAGGTGGCCGGCGACTACCTCACGCACGAGGAGAAGGACGGCAGGCTCGTCCCCGCCGGCGACCGCCATGTCCGTGAGGTGCGCAAGAAGATAGGCATGGTCTTCCAGCAGTTCAACCTCTTCCCGAACATGAAGGTGCTGCGGAACGTCACCGAGGCGCCGGTGCATGTGCTCGGTCTCTCTCCCGACGAGGCCGAGGAGCGGGCGCGCGGTCTGCTCGATCTGGTGGGGCTCGGGGACCGCTGCGACGCGTACCCGAGTCAGCTCTCGGGCGGACAGCAGCAGCGGGTGGCCATCGCGCGGGCGCTCGCGATGCGGCCGCAGGTCCTGCTCCTGGACGAGGTCACGTCCGCGCTCGACCCGGAACTGGTCGCGGGGGTCCTCGACGTACTGAGGGACATCGCTCACACGACGGACATCACGATGCTGTGCGTGACGCACGAGATGAACTTCGCGCGGGACATATCCGACGACGTACTGATGTTCGACGAAGGCCATGTCATCGAGTCGGGGCCGCCGGAGAAGATCTTCAGCGAACCGGAGCACGAGCGCACGAGGGAGTTCCTGAGCGCGGTGCTGTAGGGCGTACGCCCGGCGCGTTCACGCAGGCGACGGGCGCGCCGAATTCGGGGGAACCCGGTCCGATCAAGCGGACCGGATTCCCCCGTTTTCCCGGTCTCGCGAACGAAGGTTGTGACGCTGGCATATGCCCATGCGATACGCCCCAGCTGGGCGGGCCGGACGGGCTGTGATTCTGCTCAACAGCCGCCCCGGAAAGGGCTCTTGACGGTTATCGTGGTAAGGAAGCTTGCGGTCACAACCTGCTAGGGGGAAACCGTGGCGCTGAAGCCGGAGCCGACCGCGCCGTTCCACTCGGTGCAATACGTCCTGCGCGTCCTCGAAACGGTTTCCAACCACACCGGTGGTGTCACCGACGCCCAGATCGCCCGCGAGACGGGCCTGCCGACCGGCCATCTCGCCCCGCTGCTGGCGATGTTGCGCCGCGAGGGCTATGTGGAGCAGCTCGCGGACGGGGCGTACGTGGTGGGGGACTCGCTGGTGCTGCTCGGCTCCGGCGCCACCCGCGAGGAAGCCCTGGAGTCCAAGCTCCAGGACACGCTCCGCGAGCTGCGCGACTCGGTCGGGGCGGCGGTCTACATCAGCCGGTACATCGACGGCGAGGTCAAGATCACGCAGATCGCCGACGGCCCTGACGCGCCCGCGGTCAACGAGTGGGTGGACTTCCGCTCGGCGGCGCACGCGAGCGCCGTCGGCAAGTGCCTGCTGACCCAGCTCGACCAGAACAGCCGCCGGGACCATCTCTCCCGGCACAAGATCGCGCGTCTCACCTCACGGACCATCACCAGCGAGCGGGTGCTGTTCTCCAAGCTGGACAGCCAGCCGCCGACGGTGCCGATACTGGATCTCCAGGAGTACGCGGTGGGCACGGTCTGCGCGGCGGTGCCGCTGACGGCGGGCTCGTCGGTCGGCTGTCTGGCGCTGTCGATGCCGATCGAGCACGCGCACCGGCTGCGCTCGGCGGCGGACACGCTCAACAGGGGCGCGGCCCCGGTGGTGCTCTCGCTGGCCATCTAGGACGTCCGGTCCGGACCGTCGGACAGACCGCCGGACCGGACCGCCGCGGGCGGAGTGCGGCACACACCCCATGTACGACGGCCCGGCCCGTCAGCGATGAAGCAGACCCTCGCCGGTCACATGCTGATGGATGCCGATCGGATGGATCTCGATCGGGTGGATCAGAACCTGACGTCCGAGCAGGCGTAGAACGCGTTGGACGTGTCCGCGACGTTCCAGACCGCCAGGACGATGTGCTTGCCGGTCTTCCCGGCCGGCATCGTGCCCTGGTGGACGAGCGTGGCCGGCGGCTGCATGTTGTTGTACGGCACGGTCATGAACGGCTGGGGGTCGAGGGCCGCGCGGGTGAGCGGCTGGTTCGGGTCCCATCCGTTCTTGGTGATGTAGTACCGGAAGTCGGACGTGGAGTGCCGGGCGGTGAACTGCCAGCGGAAGCTGTAGGACTGCCCGCCCGAGACGCTGGTGGCGGGCCAGTCGCCGCCACGCGGGTCGTCGAGCTGCGCGAACTGGCCGTTGCCGCCCGCGCAGATCTTTCCGTCGTCGGGACCCGCGGCCGGGAAGCCCTTCGGGCCCTCGACACTCTGCGGCTCCCACTGGATGTTTCCGCATCCGGTGACGGTGCCGTTCTGGCACAGCTTCTGACGGCTGATCGGTGAGTCGGTGTAGCCGTGACTGGTCGCGCTGCCGGTGGCGAGCAGGGACACGCCCGCCACCGCGAGACCGAGTATCGCGGCGCTGATTCTCTTCTTTCGCATGCTCTCGCTCCAGGGACCGTGGGGATGCCGGTGGTGCGGTGACTCCTGACTGCGCAATCAGGTCTAGACCAAGGCTCAGGGTAGAGACGGCACGTGACCGTGTCCATAACAGAGCCAAGAAAGGTCCAGACCAATCCCCAGGGGTTGGAGGCGGTCAGCTCCCCTCGTTCAGACCGTGCCTGCCGGTGTAGAAGGCCACGGTCAGATCCTTCACGAGGACCTTGCGCTCGTAGTCGTCCAGCTCCACGAGCCCCCGCGACGTCAGCCGGTGCACCGTGTCGTCCACCGCGTCCACCACCGACGTCAGCACGGTGTCCCGGTGTCTGGCGTCGATCGCCGCGATCCGGCTGCGCTGCATGGCCGCCGAGATCTCCGGGGCGTACTCGATCCGGGTCGGCTGCGCCGAGAAGATGTCCAGCCCGACGGGCCGGCACTCGGCCGAGAGCATCCGGGTCAGCGCCTCGCCCACCAACTCGGCGTTACGCAGCGTCGGCGCGGTCTCGTTGAACGCGTCGGCGGGCAGCTGCGAGAGCACGCGCGCCATCGCCGCCTCGACCTGCTCGCGCAGATACTCCTCGTGGTCGCGCACCCCGAGCGCCGCCCGGACGGTGTCCCTGACCCGCCAGACCACCAGGACCACGACCCGCAGCGCCGTACCGTTCGCGTCGACCGCGGGCATCGGCTCGCTGCGCCAGTGCCGCAGCCGAACGTCGACGCGGCGGCGCAGCAGGAGCGGGCTGACCCAGAGAAGTCCCGTACGGCGCACGCTCCCCCGGTACTCACCGAAGAGCGTCAGCACCCACGCGTGCCCGACCCGGCCGCGGCCGAGCCCGCCGAAGGCGAAGAGCGTGAGCATCACGGCGAGGGCGAGCAGGGCCCACATACCGATGCCGATGCCGTTATAAGGATTCGAGCCCAGCCCGAACATCTCCGTCAGCGCCTCGGGCACCGCCCCGACCCACCAGAGCACCGTCAGACAGCTGAACAGCCCGGCCACCCCGGCGAGCGCCGCCGTCCAGCCGGGCAGCGTGGGGCCGGGCCGCTCGACCAGCTTCGTGTCCACCGGTGTCGCGGGCCGCGAGGCCGCGGCGGGGGCCAGCACGGGCGGCGCGGGCGGAGTGGCGACGGCGGGTCCGCGCCGGAGCTGCGGACGTCCGGCCGTCGGGGCACTCGCCACCCCCTCTTCGCGGAAGAGGAGATGGACGGGGATCTCGTGGGTGGCCTCGCCGACGATGAGCGGGCTCCCGCGCCGGCTGTCGAAGGTGAGGGCCGCCCGCGTGGGGACGACGGAGCCGGACCCGGTCGGCACGGTGACGTTCCACACGGGCGCGGGGATCCCGCTCGATACGCCGGGCGATACACCGGGTCCGGGATCTGACGGATCGTCATCAATACTTGCCGCGACCGCCGCTTCGTCCCCATCGCCCCCGTCGTCCGGCCACGGGGCGTCGGTCTCGGGCACCTCCGCGTAGAGGTCCGGCTCGGGCTCGGCCGCCACTTGGGGGCGCTCCTCCGTCTCCGGCATCGACGCCGGCTCGGCGTACGCGGCAGGGGCGGCCGAGTTGGCCTCGGCCACCGGTGGCTCCAGGACATCGACCGCCACGGCCTGCGGCTCGGCCGGGGACTCCGTGGCCGCCGTGAACAGCGAGGTGCCCGACTCCACCGGCAGCTCCACCGACACGAACTCCGGCTGCCGCTCCCGGTCTCTCTCGGCCGACGCCCACTCCACGATGTCCGCGACCTCGGGCGCCGTACCGCCGTAGCAGGCCTCCGGCCCGTCCGCGAAGCCGTGTTCAGGCTCGGGCTCGGGCTCCGCGACACGCTCCGGCTCCGCGGGCGCTTTCGCGAACAGGTCCGCGCGCTCCGGCGTGACCATCGGCCCCGGCGGCTCCCCCTCGTGCGGTGGATCGGGCTCGGCCGGCGGCGCGGTCAACAGGCGTACGTTCTGGTGCCAGCCGGTCTCGCTCCAGCCGGCCGGGGCGACAGCCGCGACAGCCGCGGGCGCCGCCGGGACCTCGGCCTCCGCGTGCTGCTCAGGTTCCACGGGCTCCGCCGGCTCCACCGGCCCTCGTGCCGTCAGCGCGTTGCGTGCCGCCAGCCGGAGCGCCTGGGCCCCGCGCAGCAGCTGCCCGTCACCGTTCGGTTGCGATGTCTGTGTGGTCATCCTTGCCTCCGTCTTTCATGCGAAGAGTCGTCGCCAAGTCTCGGGGCCGGGGTACCCGTCGGCCGCGCTGCCGCGCCAGCCCTGCGCCCGTTGGAAGGCTTCGACGTTGCGCCGGTCGGCCTCGCCCCACCGCGGGCCGGGGCCGGTGACGTAATGGCTGCCGTAGCCGCGCTTCACCAGCCGCTTGCCGAGTTGGGTGACGTACTCGCCGGACCGCCCCGGCCGGAACTGCCCCTTGCCGGGGTACGCGGGCCGCGCACTCGTACCGCCGGGGCGGGTCGCCCGCTTCGCCGGGATGTTCTTGCCGATCCCGTCCGTCAGATAACGCCAGGTGTCCGGCCCCGGCAGCCCGTCGGCCTCCGCGCCCCGCCAGCCCTGCGCCCGCTGGAAGGCTTCGGTGGCGCGCCGGTCCGACTCGCTCCAGCGGGGGCCGGGACCGACGGAGTAGAAGCGTGCGCCGCCCCGGGCGACGAGCATCCGGCCGAGCTCGGTGACGTGCGCGCCGTCGGCCCCTGGCCCGAACGACTTCGCACCGGGGAAGGCCGTCGGCTTCGCCGTCTCCGGCGTGCTGCCGCTGTTTCCTCCGGTCACGCCTTTGTAGCGGTACGCCACGTAACTCGCCGAATTGTTCCAGTACGCCATGGGCGTGGCCTGCGCCCGCGTGGCCGGCTTCGTCTGCTCGTACGCGAGGTAGTAGGAGTGCGTGTAGTCGGTCCAGCCGCCGAAGATCGTCACGTGCGACCCCTTGGTGGGATCGGACGAGTTGTGGAACAGCAGCATGTCACCGGGCTGGAGTTCCTCCCTGGCGATACGGGTGCCGAAGCGGGACAGGCTGCCCGTCCACTCGTTGCCTTCCAGGTTCCAGGCCATGGAGACATAGCCGGAGCAGTCCTGGCGGTAGCCGTCGGACCAGTACTTCGTCATCGAGTAGGGGACCTTCGCGTTCACCCACCGCTTGGCGCGGTTGATGATGTCGGCGCGGCTGGTCGCGCGCAGCCCCTCGACCGAGTGGTTGGACGAAGGCCCGGCCGACGGCGGCCCGTACAGCGGGCCGCGTACGCCCTGCGGGGTCTCCGGATCCGGCTCGGCCACCGCCGCGGCGCCCGCCCGTCCGGTGCCGAGCGCGGCACCGGGCGCGGGCCCGCCGGTGTCCGCGTCGGCCTCACCCGCGCCCACGCCCGTGGCGGCGAGGGCGACTCCGGCCGCGGTGACGAGGACCAGGGCGCGGCGCGCGCCGTGGGCGGCGGGGTGGCCGCCCGCGCGCAGGGGCAGGCCCCGGGCCAGCAGGCGGCGCCGCTCGGCGCAACCGCCACAGGGGCAGTCACCAGCGGGTTCGTACTCCTCGAAGACCGGTGCGGTCATGCGATCCCCTCCACACTCGACAAGGTGCTGTGCGGTGTTGCACGGGTGCCAGGCCCAACAATCCTGACTAATCGCATTTTGACGGATCAAAGGTAAAAAACGACCATCCGACAGGCCACATCGCTCATCAAATGGTTGGGAGCACTCCGGAGCGTCGGGTAGAGTTCTCCAGGTCAGCAGGCGCCGCTAGCTCAGTTGGTTAGAGCAGCTGACTCTTAATCAGCGGGTCCGGGGTTCGAGTCCCTGGCGGCGCACGCACGGCCGAGGCCCCCTCGCATTTACGCGAGGGGGCCTCGCTCGTTCCCCGATTTCGCACCGCGAGCAGGGATCGCCTTCGCGGGAACTTCACAGTCCGGCCACAGCTCCACCTCCAGCAAGCCTTCAATCAGGGCATATGACGCGCAAGTAGTATCTTTCTTCCTTGCGATCATGGCTGGGGTCGTAGAACCTATCCTGAAGCCGACGGGTCCAAAGAGGCACGCGTTCACAGCAGTTGGGGCAGCCGAAGAATTTGCTCCGGTTTGCATACCGAGTGGGGTGGGGGTCCCCGCTCAGGGGCCGATGTCGCAAACGGCGTCATGCAACCGGATAGGTCCCGATGCGTGTCTGTACTCACGGTGGTGCGCGACCCGACGAACCGACCGACCAATCACGCACCAGCATGCGTGCGGGGGGATGACTGATGACGTCGACGCCGAACGGCGAGCGGCCGAACAACGACGCTTCCCGGACCACCCAGCTCCGGGTCCCCTCTCAGCTCAGGAACGCCAGGGCCCGGTTCCGGCCCAAGGCCGAACTGCCCAAGTACGACTACGAGCACTACAGCCGGCTCGCCGGGCCGCTCACCCAGCCCGCCCCGGACAAGCCGTACAAGGTGCAGTACCGCTCACTGCTCTCGCAGGAGCCGCACCGGATCCGCGCCGCCCTGCTGCTCGGCGCCGCCCCGCTGCTCTCCCTCGGTCTCTTCGCCTGGCTGATGCAGCCTCAGCACTGGACCGAGCGCGACCCGAACCTGAAGAACGACACGCTGCTCATCCTCGACATCGTGATGCTCGTGTCCATCGGACTGATCGAGCTGTTCCGCACGATGAACGTGCTCTCCAACGCGCACGCGACACTGGTGGCGCGTGACCCCGTCCCCGTCGTGCCCGCGAGCGGCACCCGCGTCGCCTTCCTCACCTCCTTCGTGCCGGGCAAGGAGCCCCTCGAAATGGTGACGAAGACACTGGAGGCCGCGGTCAAGATCCGGCACCGCGGGCTGATGCACGTCTGGCTCCTCGACGAGGGCGACGACCCGGCCGTCAAGGAGGTCTGCGCCCGTCTCGGTGTGCACCACTTCTCGCGCAAGGGCGTCGCGAAGTGGAATCAGACGAAGGGCGCGCACCGCGCCAAGACCAAGCACGGGAACTACAACGCCTGGCTCGACGCGCACGGCGACGACTACGACTTCTTCGCCTCCGTCGACACCGACCATGTCCCGATGGCCAACTACCTCGAGCGGATGCTCGGTTACTTCCGCGACCCGGATGTCGGCTTCGTCATCGGCCCGCAGGTCTACGGCAACTACGACACGTTCGTCACGAAGGCCGCCGAGTCGCAGCAGTTCCTCTTCCACGCCCTGATCCAGCGCGCGGGCAACCGCTACGGCTCGCCCATGTTCGTCGGCACGAGCAACGCCGTACGGATCTCGGCGCTCAAGCAGATCGGCGGGCTGTACGACTCGATCACCGAGGACATGGCGACGGGCTTCGAGATGCACCGCGCCAGGAACCCGCAGACGGGCAACAAGTGGCGCTCCGTGTACACCCCGGACGTGCTCGCCGTCGGTGAAGGCCCCACCGCCTGGACGGACTTCTTCACCCAGCAGCTGCGCTGGTCGCGCGGGACGTACGAGACGATCCTCAAGCAGTACTGGCGGGGCTTCACCACACTGCCGCCCGGCAAGCTCTTCAACTACACGATGATGATCATCTTCTACCCGATGTCGGCGCTCAACTGGATCCTGGCGGCGCTGAGTTGCGCGCTGTTCCTGGGCATGGGCGCCTCGGGTGTGCAGATCGACCCGGCGATCTGGATGATGCTGTACGGCAACGCGTCGGCCCTCCAGATCGGCCTCTACATCTGGAACCGGCGGCACAACGTCTCGCCGCACGAGCCCGAGGGGTCCGGCGGTCTGGCCGGCATGGCGATGTCCGCGCTCTCCGCGCCCGTCTACGCGCGCTCGCTGCTCGACGCCGTCCTGCGCCGCAAGAGCAGCTTCGTGGTGACGCCGAAGGGCGACTCGTCCAGCCCGGACACGCTGTTCGGGACGTTCCGGATCCATCTGTTCTTCATTCTCGTCTTCGCCGGTTCGCTGGTCTCGTCCTTCTTCCTCGGGCACGATCATCCGGCGATGATCACCTGGGCGACGCTGGCGACCCTGATCACGGCCGCGCCGATCATCGTCTGGCGACTGGGGATGCGCGCGGAGAAGAAGAAGCGCGGAAAGCACGGGTCGCACCGGGGCCGCGGGAACACACCTCCGCCGGCCCCTCGGACCTCGCAGCGGACGCCGCCCGGAGCCGTCGACCAGACCATACAGATATCCCTTGGGGGACCTAAGCAATGAGTGCGCTTCCCGTCCGGCCGAACCACCGCAGGAACCGCGCCCGTCGCCTCGCGATAGGCGCGGCGGTGGTTGTCGTGGTGGCCGGGATGAACGGGCCTGCGATGTGGCGGTTCGGTTCGGAGCAGTACCACGATTACAAGATCAACCGGCCCGATTACAAGGCCGAGAACGGTCATTGGGACTTTCTCGACATCCCGTCCAAGTACAAGATCAATTCAATTCACGCTTCGCTGCTGCACACCGGCAAGGTGCTGCTGATAGCCGGGTCGGGAAACAACCAGAAGAACTTCGACGCGAACAAGTTCGAGTCCGTCCTCTGGGACCCGGCGACCAACGACTTCAAGATGATCCCGACGCCCAAGGACATGTTCTGCTCCGGGCACACCCAACTGCCAGACGGCAAGCTCCTGGTGGCCGGCGGCACCAAGCGGTACGAGAAGCTCAAGGGCGACACCACCAAGGCCGGCGGTCTGATGGTGGTCCACAACGAGGACCCCGACAAGCCGATGACGCTGCCGGCGGGCACGATGTTCACCGGCAAGAAGAACGGCAAGACCTTCGAGTCCAAGGACCCGGTCCTGGTCGAGAAGGCGAAGAAGATATTCGACCCGGCGACCGGCGCCTTTCTGCGGACCGAGCCCGGTCTCGGCCGTATCTACGTCGAGGCCGCGAAGTCCGGTAAGAAATACGAGACCGGCACCGAGGACAACTACCGGGTGCAGGGCATGAAGGGCTCCGACGCCCGCAATGTCTATGGCATCGCGCAGAAGCTCGCGCTCGACAAGAAGGACTTCCAAGGCATCAAGGACGCCTTCGAGTTCGACCCGGTCGCCGAGAAGTACATCAAAGTGGACCCGATGAACGAGGCCCGCTGGTATCCGACGCTCACGACGCTGGAGGACGGCAAGGTCCTCGCGCTGTCGGGCCTGGACGAGATCGGGCAGATCGTCCCCGGCAAGGACGAGATCTACGACCCGGAGACCAAGGAGTGGGAGTACACCGGCATCATCCGGAAGTTCCCCACGTACCCGGCGATCTTCCTGATGGACAACGGCAAGCTCTTCTACAGCGGCTCCAACGCCGGTTACGGCCCCGCCGACGTCGGCCGCAAGCCCGGTATCTGGGACCTGGAGACCAACAAGTTCAAGAACATCCCGGGGCTGAGCGACGCGGACACGATGGAGACGTCGGCGACCGTCATGCTGCCGCCCGCGCAGGACCAGAGATTCATGGTCATCGGTGGCGGTGGCGTCGGCGAGTCCGAGAAGTCCAGTGAGAAGTCCCGGCTGGTCGATCTCAAGGAGGACAAGCCGGAGTTCAAGGACGGCGCCGCGCTCGACAAGGGCACCCGCTACCCCAGCGCGTCGCTGATGCCGGACGACACGGTCCTGGTGACGGGCGGCGCCCAGGACTACCGGGGCCGCGGCGGCTCCAACATCCTCGAAGCGCGTACGTACGACCCGAAGTCGGGCGAGTACACGCGCGTCGCCGACCCCCAGGTCGGGCGCAACTACCACTCGGGCTCGGTCCTGCTGCCCGACGGCCGCGTCATGATCTTCGGCTCCGACTCGCTCTACGCCGACAAGGCGAACACCAAGCCGGGCGTCTTCGATCAGCGGATCGAGATCTACACCCCGCCGTATCTCTTCCGGGACTCGAAGCCGGAGCTGACCGACGGACCGAAGCGGATCGACCACGGTGACTCGGGGACCTTCAAGACGAAGGACGCCGCCTCGCTCACGTCCGCGAAGCTGATGCGGCCGAGCGCCGTCACGCATGTCACCGATGTCGAACAGCGGTCCATCGCACTGGACATGGAGAAGACGGCGGACGGAATCAAGGTGACGGTGCCGAAGAACCGGGCGCTGGTGCCGGCCGGCTGGTACATGCTCTTCGTGACGGACGACAAGGGCACCCCGTCCGAGGGCGTGTGGGTCGAGGTGCCGTAGACCTGGGCGGGCCCGTACGCGTACCGGCCCGCCTCACGCTCCTGCCGGCGCTTCTACTTGGCGTTGCGCGCCAGCTCCAGCGCGTACTCCGGGTACCAGTCGCCGGCCTTGGGCCCGCCCTTGCAGTCGCCGTCCGACTCCCCCGGGCGCTTGACCCACAGATACGCCTTCACCAGCGGGTCGCCGGTCTTCGTGGTCGGCGGCTCGCCGAGCGCGCGGCCCGGCGGGTTGCACCAGTTCTCGGCCGGATCGC
Source organism: Streptomyces sp. NPDC058665 (assembly GCF_042714995.1). Classification (NCBI taxonomy): domain Bacteria; kingdom Bacillati; phylum Actinomycetota; class Actinomycetes; order Kitasatosporales; family Streptomycetaceae; genus Streptomyces; species Streptomyces sp. NPDC058665. The sequence continues at coordinate 82,883 of NZ_JBHXRX010000011.1, read as the reverse complement.
CTGCCGTGTAAGGGCCGTTGCCGTTACGGCTGGTGTCGATCACGAACGGCTTGCCGCCGACCTTCGCCGACAGCTTCTTGCCGAACTCCTGGCTCAGGTCGGTCGGGAAGAAGTTGGATACGTTGACCGAGAACCCGTCCGCCTTGTCGACGCCCGCCCGCTGGAGCGGCTCGAAGAGCGCGTCGGGCGACTGCCAGCCCGCGTTGCCCGCGTCCACGTAGACCGTGGTGGCCGGCTGCTGCTTGAGCCGTTCGACGGCGCCCTTCAGCAGGTCGAAACGCTCCTCGTGGAACTCCTGGGGCGTGCACCCGTCCACCAGGTGCAGCAGCGCGTCGGGCTCCAGGACGACCGTGGCCCGCCGGTCGCCGATGCCCTTGGCGACCTTGTCGACCCACTCCCGGTACGCGTTGCCGTCGGAGGCGCCGCCCTTCGAGAACTGGCCGCAGTCACGGTGCGGGACGTTGTAGAGGACCAGCAGCGCGTCCCGGTCGGCCTTGGCGGCGGCCTCGGTGAAACCGCGGGCCTCCTCCTCGGGGCTGTCCGGGCCGATCCACTCGCCGACGGGCTGCGAGGCGATCTTCTTGATGAGGTCGGCGTTCTTGTCGTCGCCGTCCTTCGTGTAGTCGGCGACCTGCTTGGCCGCGTTGCCGTCGGGGTTGACCCAGTACGGATCGGTCGCCTTGGGCTGCTGGCTCGTCGCCGGGTTCTTCTCGCCCTTGTCCTCGCCGTCGGACGAGCAGCCCGCGATGAGCAGAGCCGCCCCCGTGGCCGCCGCGCACGCTGTCACTCGAAGACCGCGGCCGGAATTGCTGCCGTACATCCACTCCCCCTCGGTGCCCGTCCAAGCCATCCTGGCACACGGGCCGGGGCCGTAACGGAGCCTCTTCGGCTTCGTGTGCGAGCTGTGACAGCGGGGTCCCGGTGACACCGGATCAGCCATGGCGAGGTGCCTCTTTCACATCGGTGAGGTACGCCGAGACGACGACGTTCGCCGTGTACGTACGGCTCTCGCGGTCGAAGGTCCCGCCGCAGGTGATCAGTCGCAGTTCGGCGCGGTCCGGCTCGTGCGGGCCGTACACCTTCCGCGCGTCGAACTTCTCCCGGCTGTAGACGCGTACGTCGTCGATCGTGAACTCGGCGATCGAGCCGTCGGCCCGGGTCACCCGGATCTTCTCGCCCGGCCGGGTGGCGCTCAGGTCGTAGAAGACGGCGGGTTCGGTGCGGGTGTCGACGTGGCCGACGAAGAGCGCGGTACCCGTGGCGCCGGGCCGGGCGCCGCCGCCGTACCAGCCGACGGTCTCCGGGAGTTCGTACGGCGGCGGCTCGACAGCCCCCGCGGAGTCGAGGCCACGGGATACGACGGGTGCCTTTATGCCGACGGAGGGAACCTCGATACGGCGCGGTTCGGCGGGCTGTCGCGGGTCGCGGGCCGGTGGTGGCCGCTCCTCCATCGGGCGGCCCACGGCGGCGACGTCACCGGTCATGGGCGCGGAGGCGCCGACGATGCCGTCGTGGCCCCAGCCCCAGAGGCCGAGCAGCAGCACGGCCCAGGCCACCCCGGTCAGCAGTCGGCCCGATCCGCTCGGGCGGTCGGTGGTCGGCGCCTCGGCCTTGTCACCCATGTCAGCCGTCTCCGCCTCTCAGTCGGAGTCCCGCGCGGCGGAACGTCTCCGGCGCGCACTGCGGATCGCCACGGCCACGGCGGCGACGCCGGCGAGGACGAGACCGATCACGGCGTGGGGGGTGCTGGGGCCGGCCTCGTCCCCGGCGAGAACCGTGCTCGTCCTGCCGCCACCGCCGGCGCGCACCGGCGCGACGGGCGAGGCCTGCCGCTCGCTCGGGTGGGGCTGGGGCTGGGCGGACCGGGGCGTCCAGGGTGCCGGGGACTGCCGGCCGTTCTGGAGGGGCGCGGGCATCAGGTTCCGCGGCGGCGGGGCGGACGCCGAATGGGTCTTTCCCTCGGGCTTCGGCCGGTCCGGGTTGGCCCCCTCGGACTTCTCGGCCTTCTCGGGTAGGGACGCCTCGGGTATGGCCTTCTCGGACTTCGGGGAGGACTGCGGCTTGGCGGAGGTCTTCGCCGAGGTTTTGGCCGAGGGCTTGGCGGGCGGCTTGCTCGAAGCCTTGGTGGACGGCTTGGCGGACGGCTTGGGCTTGGGCTTCGCCGAGTCCTTCGGAGACGCTTTCGCGGACGCCCTCGGTGAGGGCTTCTTCGAAGACTTCGGCTTCGCGTCGCGGTCCACCCTGAAGGCCGCCGCACCGCGGTGATCGTGCCCGTCGCACCAGACGTCGACTTTGTACTTGCCGTCCTTGGTCGAGGACTTGATCTTCGCCTCCCCGAGCAGCGTCGGCTTCTCGTCGTCGCCCTTGCGGGCCGCGAGTTCGGAGTCGGCGACGAAGACATCGGACCGGGCGGCGACCGAGCGCGGGTTCGCACAGCCCGTGACCTTGAGCTTCACCTCACCGCCAGGGCGGACGTCCGACGGGCTGACCGTCGCGTTCACGGAGTCGTGGGCGTCGGCGGCGGTGGTGCCGAGGACGGGGACCGCCACCATGGCGGCCACCAGCCCGGCGGCACGGAGAGCGAGCAAGCCTGAACGCATCGTGAACCTCCTGATGAAGGAAGCCTCACGCGTCCCGCCGTATCTCGCATCCGCAGCGCGCGCCGGAAAGTCCGACACGCGGCTGCGACCTGCGGTTATTCAGCCAGATCCGGTCAGATCAGATCCACCAGATCGGCGATCGAGTCGACGATCGTGGACGGCCGGAACGGATAGCGGTCAATGTCCGCCGGCTTTGTCAGACCGGTCAGCACCAGGAAGGTCTCCATCCCCGCCTCAAGACCGGCCAGGACGTCGGTGTCCATCCGGTCGCCGATCATCGCGCTGGTCTCGGAGTGCGCCCCGATGGCGTTCAGCCCGGTGCGCATCATCAGCGGGTTCGGCTTGCCCGCGAAGTACGGTGCCTTGCCGGTCGCCTTGGTGATCAGCGCGGCGACGGAACCGGCGGCGGGCAGCGGTCCGTCGGCCGACGGACCCGTCTCGTCGGGGTTGGTGCAGATGAACCGCGCGCCGTCGTTGATCAGCCGGATCGCCTTGGTGAGGGATTCGAAGCTGTACGTACGGGTCTCCCCGAGCACCACGTAGTCGGGTTCCTGGTCGGTGAGGATGTAGCCGATGTCGTGCAGCGCGGTGGTGAGGCCGGCTTCGCCGATGACGTACGCCGTACCGCCGGGGCGCTGGGCGTCGAGGAACTTGGCGGTCGCCAGCGCCGAGGTCCAGATGTTGTCCACGGGCACGGCGAGCCCCATCCGGGCGAGCCGCGCCTGTAGGTCGCGCGGGGTGTAGATGGAGTTGTTGGTGAGGACGAGGAAGGGCTTGCCCGAGTCCCGCAGGCGCTTGACGAAGCCGTCGGCGCCGGGGATGGGGATGCCTTCGTGGACGAGAACACCGTCCATGTCGGTGAGCCAGGAATCGATCGGCTTGCGCTCTGACATGTGACGGACTCCTGCCGTACGCAGTCTGCTGGTGGGGCCGACGGCACTGCTCCGTACCGCTCGGCCTCCCCAGCCTAATCAGCTTCCGATGATCTTGACTCGTGGAGGGCTCGGCCGTGCGTGGCCGGTGGCTCCCTCAGTGGCCCGTGGCTTCCTTCCAGGAGTCCACGTATCCGTCGAGGCTGGGCTCGATGCGCTGCCAGTTGGGCTCGAAGAGCGAGACGCCGTCGATCACCCGGGCCAGTTCGATGGCGTTCTCGTCGGTGGGTCTGACGTCCGTACGCGCGGGGAAGCCGCCGCCGATGCCGCTGACCTGCTTCTGCGCCTTCTCGGTCAGCAGATAGTCGAGCAGCTTCTTGCCGTTCGCGCTGTGCGGGGCGCCGTCCACCAGGCCCGCCCCGTAGTACATGGCGAACGTGGTCGGCTTGCCGCCCTCCTTCGCCGGGAACCAGATGGCGAGGTTCGACATGCTCTTGGACTGCGCGAAGTTCGTCTGGACGTCGCCGTTCGCGACGAGGATCTCGCCCTTGTCGACCTTGGCCGCGAGCTTGAAGGTGGAGGGGGTGGGGCCGACGTTGTTCTCTTCGAGCTTCCGCAGATAGTCCATCGCCGGGGCTTCGCCGCCGAAGTCCTGCATCGCCTTGATGAGAAGGCCGGTGCCGTCGCCGGCGACTCCGGGGGTGGAGTACTGGATCTTGTCCTTGTACTTGGTGTCCAGCAGCTCCTCCCAGGTCGTCGGAGGGTCCGTCAGTTCCTTCTTGTTGTATATGAAGCCGAAGTAGTTGTTGACTATGGATGTCCACCGGTCGTCCGAGGACTTCACCGAACCGTGCACCTTGTCGGAGCCCTTCGGGTCGTACGACGCCAACAGCCCCTTCCGCTCCGCGTGTTGGATGTACGGCGGCAGAGCGATCAGGAGATCGGCGCGGGGTTTGTCCTTCTCGCGCAGGGCCCGGTCCACCATCTCGCCGGAACCGGCCTCCTGGTACTTCACCTTGATGCCGGTCTCCTTCTCGAACTCGGCGAAGACCTTGTCGTACCAGCCGTCGTCCGCGACGCCCTTGAGCCCGTCGGCGCTGTAGACCGTGACGACCTTCTCCTCCGAGGCACCGGAGCCGCCGCCGCACCCGGCGAGCGAGGCGGTGAGGACGAGGCTCCCGGCGACCGCGGTCAGGGGAATGAAGGAGGTGCGACAGCTTCTGGAGGGGTGGACGGTACGGGAGTTGGGGGGCATGACGGCTCGTATCTCCTAGCGGGAGGTGGCACGGGGCGGGGCCGGGCGCGTCCCGTACAGCTGTGCACGAACACGTCGGCTCACCACCCCGTAGATCACATAGGGACCCGCGGAAACAGCGATGTCGAGGGCCACGCACGCGACTTCGTGGGTCGCGGGGGTGACCGGACTCCGGAATCGCTTCGTTCAGGCCCAGGACGACGACGAGATTACCGTCCGACGGGCCGCCTGACAGCGTGCGTGCACGGATCGAGACAGGGTCAGGAGCGGTTGCGGGCGCGGCGGAGGCCGAAGAGCAGGGCGCCACCGGAGAGTACGAGCAGTACGGCGCCGATCGCGGGGCCGCGGAGGGAGCCGGAGCCGGTGTCGGCGAGGGAGCCGATGCCGAGGGGGAGGGAGGATTTCTCGCCTGGGCTCGGGGAGTTGGGGGCGGGGGCCCGGGTGGTGGTGGGGGTCGTGTGGGGGGCGGCCGAGCCGGGGTCGGCGTCCGCTTCGGCGTCCGTGGTGGCGTCCGTGTCGGGGTCGCCGTTCGCATCGCCCACGGAGAAGCGGTAGTCGTTCGACTCCCCCACCCAGTCGCCGTCACCGCCGCGCCGCTGCACGGTGGCCGCGTTCGCCACGATCCTGTTGGCGTCGGCCGCTGCCGTGAAGGCCAGCTTCGCCCGTACGGTGACGGTCCCCCCTGCCGGGACGGCGAAGCCGGAGAAGCCGCCTTCGAGAACGGCGATCGTCTCGTCCTCGTCCGACTTCTCCAGCGACATGGTCCGCCAACGGCCCTTGTCGTCGGTGAGTTGGAGCCGGACCTGGTTCTCGGCGAGGGACCGGTGCCGGTCGCTGAGGACGATGACCGGGTGGATGTTGTGGCAGGCCTCGTCGGTGCTGTTGGTGAGATCGATGGACCAGACTCCGGGCGGGCCGCCGGGGCGGTACGCGTCGGGGCCGCCGTGGATACGGGTGTCGATGGGGAAGTCCGGGTCGGACGCCTTGCCGCAGGTCGGCTGCCGGTCCGCCTTCTAGGGGCCATCGCCTGATTCGTCGTCCGTCTCGGCCACGACTGCGGTCGTCGCGTTCGCCGTCGTCGCGTTCGCGGTCGCCGTCGTCGCGGGCAGCGCGGTGGGCACGATCGTGCCGACGGTGACACCGACAGCTCCGGTGGCGCCGAGGATTCCGGTGACGAGGGCGGGGCGCAGTCGCGTGGATCGCATGGATCGCATGGCGGGGACCTTTGCTGATCGCGAAGGGGTCGGGAGGACGGGGCAGGGGCGCGGGGAAACTCCGACGCTGCCACGGACCGTCCGCCCGGCCGGGGAGCCACATCCCAGCCATGGTCCGAAAGTCATACAAGTGCACCTCAACGGCTCCGCTCGACGGAGACGCCAGGACCCTACGGACGCCCCCGGCCGAAGACCCGCGCGTGCCCGAACACGGGCGCGAGCACCAGCTGCGCCGCCCCCTCCGCGACCGAGTGCCCGCCGCCGTATGCCACGGCCACCGGGACGACGGGGCCACGCGCCCGCTCTTCGAGTACGGCTCCGACTCCCGTGACGAACTCTTCCTCGGCGGCGGCCACGGCACGGCCCCCGAGCAGCACCCGGTCGATGTCGAGCAGCCCGACCAGATTCGCGGCCCCGGCGCCCAGCACCCGCGCGGCCTCGGCAAGGTCTCCGCGCGCCACCGCCGCCATGCAGAGCGCCTCGATGCAGCCACGGTTCCCGCAGTCGCAGAGCGGCCCGTCGAGCTGGATGACCTGGTGCCCGAACTCGCCCGCGCCGGTGCGGTCGCCCCGGTAGAGGGCGCCGTCGAGTACGAGGCCGGCGCCCAGGCCCGTACCGAGGTGGAGATAGGCGAAGGAGTCGCCCGGCCCGCTCAGCGCGAGGCCCAGGGCTGCGGCGTTGGTGTCCTTGTCGAGGACGACGGGCAGACCGAGGCGGGCGGCGAGGGCGTCGCGCAGCGGGAAGCCGTCCCACTGAGGGAAGCCGGTGACCCGCTGGGGCACGCCGGTGGTGTGGTCGAGCGGGCCGGGCATGGCGACCCCGACGCCCAGCATGCCGCCGGGGCCCGATGCCCCGGCAGCCGGCGCGTGAGCTGCCTCGTGGGACGCCGACCGGGTAGCCGCGTGGGACGCCGCCTCCGCCCGTACCGACTCCACCTGGGCCGCCGCGGTCTCCACGACCTCGGCCGCCCCGGCTCCCAGATCGAACGGCACCGTGCGGGCCGCGACCTGCGTGCCCGCCAGGTCGACCACGACGGCTGTCAGCTCGTCGCGGTCCAGATGCAGGCCGACCGCGTGCGCGGCGGAGGGGACCAGGCAGAGGACGGTCCTGGGTTTGCCGCCGGTGGACGCCCGTTGGCCGGCCCCGGCCGCCAGGCCCTCCGCACGGAGCCTGGCCGTGATCTTGCTGACGGCCTGCGGGGTGAGGCCGGTGGACTCCGCGAGTTCCAGCCGGCTGATGCCGGCCTCGCCCGCCGTACGGAGGAGGTCGAGCACCAGGGCGGAGTTGTGGCTGCGCAGCGACGGCAGATTCGCGCCGGTGTGCGGTGCGCGCGGGGTCGGGTGCACGCCCGTGCGGACGCCGCTCACCGCCGGCACGCCGTCGCCCGAGCCGTCACTGCCTCTGCTGCCGGCTCCGTCGCCGGCTCTGTTGCCGCCGAGGGCGGCGTCACTGTTGCCCACGGTCTCATTGTCCCGCGCGCTTGCACTATGGCAACACCGTTGCTTAAGTGGAACTCATGACTGGCACCAGTACGCCTCTGCGCGTCGCACTCGTGGGATACGGCCTCGCGGGCTCCGTCTTCCACGCCCCGCTGATCTCCACGACCGAGGGCCTCGTCCTCGACACGGTCGTCACCTCGAACCCCGAGCGGCAGGCGCAGACGCGCGCCGAGTTCCCCGACGTCCGCTTCGCGGCGTCGCCGGACGAGCTCTGGGAGCGGGCCGGCGAGCTGGACCTGGTCGTGATCGCGTCGCCGAACAAGACGCATGTCCCGATCGCGACGGCCGCGCTCAAGGCCGGTCTCGCGGTGGTCGTGGACAAGCCGATCGCCGGTACCGCCGCCGAGGCGCGCGAACTGGCCGCTCTCGCCGAGGAGCGGCGCCTGCTGCTCTCGGTCTTCCAGAACCGCCGCTGGGACAACGACTTCCTCACCCTGGCCCGCCTCATCGCGGGCGGCGAGCTGGGTGACGTACAGCGCTTCGAATCGCGGTTCGAGCGGTGGCGTCCCGAGACCAAGGGCGGCTGGCGCGAGTCGGGATCGCCCGAAGAGATCGGAGGGCTGCTCTACGATCTGGGCAGCCACGTCGTGGACCAGGCGCTGGTGCTGTTCGGTCCGGTGGCGTCGGTGTACGCGGAGTCCGACGTACGCAGGCCGGGTGCCGCGGCCGACGACGACACGTTCCTCGCGCTCACGCACACGAACGGTGTCCGCTCGCATCTGTACGTGAGCGCCACCACGGCCCAACTCGGCCCGCGCTTCCGGGTGCTGGGCTCGAAGGCGGGCTATGTGAAGTACGGCCTGGACCCCCAGGAGGCCGACCTCCGGGACGGCAAGCGGCCCAACACCCAGGAAATGGCCGGAAATTGGGGTGTGGAGCCCGAGTCTCTGTGGGGCCGGATCGGGGCCGGCGAGTCTCCGGCGACCGGTGGCGGGCACCCGGTGGAGAGCACGCCCGGCGACTACCCCGCGTTCTACGCGGGTGTCGCGCGGGCACTGCGCGAGGGTACGGCGCCGCCGGTGACCGCGCGCGAGGCAGCCGCGGCGCTGGACGTCCTGGAGGCGGCGCGGCGCTCCGCCCGCGAGGGCGTCACGGTCACGATCGGGGCCTCGTCATGACGGCGGGCGAGGGCCGCGCGCTGCCTACGGTGGACGAACTGGAGGCGCAGGAGGCCCGGTTGGTCCTGCCCCACTTCACGTACGACGACGCGTGGGCGCTGGGCAGTCTGCTCGCCGAGCTGTCGCGCGAGCGCGAGGCGCCGGTCGCGATCGACATCCGGCGGGGTGGCCAGCAGCTGTTCCACTGCGCGCTGCCGGGCTCGTCGGCGGACAACGACGCCTGGATCGACCGCAAGCGGCGGGTGGTGGAACGGTACGGCGCGAGCTCGTTCCTGGTCGGTACGCGCTTCCGCGCGAAGGGCAGCACGTTCGAGGACTCCTCCCGCCTCGACCCGGACAGGTACGCGGCCCACGGCGGCTCGTTCCCGATCGCGGTGAAGGGGGCGGGAGTTGTCGGCACGGTGACGGTGTCGGGCCTCCCCCAGGAGGAGGACCACGCACTGGTGGTGGAGGCACTGGGGTGGCTGCTGGGGCGGATGTCGTAGGCCGTGTCTGACAAATCCCGCCTGGCGCCCGGCGTCTGGCACGGCCTGGTGCTGTGACCGGGATGGTCCACCGCGATCGGAAGGCGGCTCGCGGGACGAGCGCACGCGCAACGGCTGGTATTACTGGGGCATGCAGGAAGAGACGGCACGCTCCGCGATCGACACGTTCATCTCCGCGTTCAACGCCTCGGACGACAGCTATGTGACTGCCTTGCTCTCCCAGGCCCTGACCTCAGACGTGGTCCTCTGGGGGCCGTTGGGTCGCAGCGAAGGAATCGCGGCGGTCGAGCGGTTCGTGCTGGACATCCGGCGCCACCCGGCGGGGACCGGCACGATGGTGCGCTGCTCAGCGGTGGACATGCCTGACGAGTGGGCCCGGTACCAGTGGGTCTTCACCACGCCGGATGGAGGCCCCCGCTTGGCGGGAACGGACGTCGTCCATCTGCGGCGGAGCCTCATCGACCAGGTCATCGTCTTTGCGGGGGAGATCGAGCCGTCCGCCTCCTGAGTCGTCCTTCTGTCGCTGTCCTTCTCGCGAACTTGTCCCTTTCGGCACTCCGGGGCTGCGGTTCGCGGTCGGTCAGGCTGCGGCATTGAGGGGGCTTCCGCCCAGCGGATGCCCTTCTCGCTGCGGATGCGGGCGCGTTCCTTGCGTTGGCGGTGCCCTTGCGGCGGCGGTTGACGCCCCACAGGCGGTCGTCGCCCACGGAGTGGCAGCCGTGGAAGTAGGTGACGCCATGGGTGCGGCGGCAGGTCGCCGGCAGCCGGTTCGGCTTGCCCTGCTTCGGCCAGCAGGAGCCTGCGGTGGGCCGGATCCCCAACGGCCCGAACTCGTCGAAGGCGAAGACCCGGTCCGGGAAGCAGTCACGTGAACTCGCGTGGGCTCCAGAAGCCCGGACGGGCTCCGCGAGCCGGTCCCGGCCGCACCGTCCCGGCCTCGACTCACGCCGGCACAAGGAGCCCCGCGAGGGCCCCCTGGGCGGCGGGCCAGGTAAACCCGCGTGGGCTCAGGTCGGTTCGCGCGAGCCTCGGGGCCTCCGAACCCTGCCTCAGCTCTTGATCTCCAGAAACCCCGGCACGCTCGCGACCAGAAGCGTTCCGTCCCACAGACGCAGCGCGTCCTCGGGGCCCGGCGTCTCGCCGATCACGGGCCCGAAGAACGCGTGCCGGGCCCCGGAGGGGTGGGTGACCGCCAGGATCGGCGTGCCCACCTCCCCCACCACCAGGCTCATCGCCTCCGCGTGCGAGTCGCGCAGCGCCGCGTCGTGGTCGGTGGTGGAGCCGGCCCCGGCCAGCACCGCCGGCAGCCCCGCGGCGCCCAGGGCCTCGGCGATGTCGCCGATCCACCCGCGCCGCCCGCCGTCCGGCGTGGTCCACAGGGCGTCGTAGAACCTGCCGAGCGCCGCGTGCCCGTACGCCATCTGGATCGCGGCACAGACCCGCGCGGGGATCCAGAGGTAGCCCTCCTCGTCGCCCTCGGGGTCGACGTCCCTGCCCTCGTTCAGTACCGCGAGGCTCATCACCCGCCACCGGATGTCGATCGGCCGACGTTCCGCGACCGTGACGATCCAGGACGCGGTGACGCGGCTGAGCGGGCAGGCGGGGTCGAACCAGAAGTCGACGGTCCGGCGGTCGGCCATGGCCACCACGGAGCGCTCCCCTCGCCGGTCCGCCCCCTCGTCAAGCCCCTTCCCCGGAAGGGGAGTCACGCGTCCTTGAGCTCCTGGCGCTGCCGCCCCAGTCCCGCGATCTCCAGCTCCACCACGTCACCCGCCCGCAGATACGGCTTCGGCTCGGGCTGCCCGAGCGCCACACCCGCCGGCGTACCGGTGTTGATGACGTCGCCCGGGTAGAGCGTCATGAACTGGCTGACGTAGCGCACCACTTCGGCCACCGGGAAGATCTGCTCGGCCGTCGTCCCGTCCTGCTTCGGCTCCCCGTTGACGGACAGCTTGAGCGACAGCGCCTGCGGGTCGGGCACTTCGTCGGCGGTCACGAGCCAGGGGCCGAGCGGGTTGAACGTCTCGCAGTTCTTGCCCTTGTCCCACTGGCCCCCGCGCTCGATCTGGAACTCACGCTCGGAGACGTCGTGCGAGACGGCGTAGCCCGCGACGTGCGCCAGGGCCTCCTCGTGGGAGTCCAGGTAGCGGGCGGTACGGCCGATGACGACGGCCAGCTCCACCTCCCAGTCCGTCTTGACGCTCTTGCGCGGTACGAGGACGGTGTCGTCCGGCCCCACGACCGTGTCCGCGGCCTTGAAGAAGATGATCGGCTCGGACGGGATGTCCGCGCCCGTCTCGCGCGCGTGGTCGTGGTAGTTCAGCCCGATGCACACGATCTTGCCGATCCGGCCGACCGGCGGCCCGGTGCGCAGTCCCGCCGAGTCGACGACGGGCAGCTCGCCGGACACGGCTGCGGCCCGTACCCGGTCGAGCGCGGCCTCGTCGGCGAGCAGCGCGCCGTCGATGTCCGTGACCAGTCCGGACAGGTCCCGCAGGGTCCCGTCCTGGTCGAGCAGCGCCGGGCGCTCCGCACCCGCCGTACCGACACGCAGCAGCTTCATGGTCTGTTCTCCCTCTGGTCGAACGGATCGACCTGGTCGAGCGGGGGCCCCACCGACGGGTTGCGGCCATCGGGGTGTTGGCCGATCGTCCAAGACATCGGATCACTCCGCAAGACCCCGTTCACACCCTGGACCGCGGCCGAAGGGCGTGGACGGGCGCCTGGTTCGGACTCACACGGCGGTGGCCAGCGCGCCCGGCGCCGGTACGTCCCGGTAGAGGAAGGCCCGTTCGACGGCGGTCCATGTGGTGCTCGTCACGACGTACAGCGCGGCCGCGAGCGGGACCACACCCACCGTGAGGAGCGTCGCGAAGGAGAGCAGCGGCATCAGCTTGGTCATCGCGCCCATGCCGGGCATCCGCTGCCCGTCGGCACCGGCCGCCGGCACCGGCATGGCCGCCATCTGCCGCTTCGTACGGCGGTAGTTGAAGGTGGCGACGGCCACGACGATCGCGAAGAGGGCGACGTACACCAGGCCCGCCCCGCCGAAGATCCCGCCGTCGGCGATGGCGTCCTTCCAGCGTTCGCCGAGCGGCGCGGCGCCGAGGGAGTGGCCGAGCAGTTCGTTCGGCTTTCCGCCGATCTCCCGGCTGGAGAAGAGGTGGTACATCAGGAAGAACGCGGGCAGCTGGAGCAGGCTCGGCAGACAGCCGGAGAGCGGCGAGACCTTCTCCTTCGCGTGCAGCTCCATGATCGCCTTCTGGAGGCGCTCGGGATTCTTGCGGTGCTTCTTGCGCAGCTCGGCGATCTGCGGCGAGAGCCGGGTGCGGGCCTTCTGGCCGCGGGCCGCCGCCCGGGAGAGCGGGTGGACCGCGAGCCGTACGCAGGCGGTGAAAAGGATGATCGCCACCGCGGTCGCGCCGCCGTGGAAGAGCGGGGCGAGCAGATCGGCGAAGTGCCCGACCAGGGAGGCGAAGCCGGACAGGAAGACGGACATGGGTGAGCCCTCCGAGGGTCTCGTCGTGCCGGATGGGATGCGCGGCGCCGGTGGTGCGGCACGGCGCGGCTCGGCATGACGACCCGCGTGAGGCCGGGATCGCTCAAGGGTTCAGGGAGAGGTGGAGCGGCGAACCGGCCCTACGCGGTCGTCAGGACGGGACGCCCTGGAGCCCGGGGCCTGGTGCGGCCCCGCGCGTCGGGATCTCGCTGGGGCAGGAAGGCCGTTCGATGCTCGCGGTCGCGGATCGCCGTACGCACGCGGGTGTGCGGTACGGCGGGGGCGCACCGGGCCGAGATGACCGCGGCGGCGGCGAACGCGGTGGAGGCCGCGGCGGTGGCGGCGAGTGCGACGGCGGCGGAGAGGCTGCCGGCGTCGAGGAGCAGGACCTGGAGGAGGGCGACGAGCAGGAAGAACACCGGGGCGGCGGGGCGTGGTGGCCGGGTCGCGCGTCGGATCATGGCCTGCCCCTTCCTGGTGTCGTGTGCCTGGTGCCTGGTGCCCGGTCTCGGCGCCTGGCCCCGGCGTCGTACCGCCGGGTGTGTCAGACCGGACGCAGGGCCCTCCAGCCGTTATACACGATCCGTTTCGATGGGCAGAAGGAGACGCCGGGGGCCGAGCAGCGCGCGGCTCACCGGATCGTCCGGGTCCGGATCCAGCCCGCGCCCCGGCAGCATCTCCACATCGCGCGGCGGTACGGCGGTGCCGCAGGCCGGGCACTCGCCGTAGGAGCCCAGTTCCGTCCCGCAGGCTGCATGGGTGAACACCCGCATCGGGAGGACGCCTTCGATGTGTTCGCGCCCCCAGAAACCGAGGGAGCGCACGACGGGCCAGAGGGCGATGCCGCGCTCGGTCAGGACGTACTCGTCGCGCGGCGGCGAGTCCTGATAGCGCCGCTTCTCCAGGATGCCGGCCTGTTCGAGGCTCTTGAGGCGGGTGGCGAGGACCGCGCGGGGGACGCCGAGGTGGGTGAGGAAGTCGTTGTAGCGGCGGACTCCGTAGAAGGCGTCGCGTACGACGAGCAGTGTCCAGCGTTCGCCGACGATCTCCAGTGCGCGGGCGATCGAGCACTGCTGGTTGGCGTAGTCCTTCCCGAGGGCCATGGGGTCACCTTAACAAGCTCAAGGTTCGATCAACGAACTCACCATGTTACGGTCGGCGCGAGCACGAGTTCATTCACCGAACCTTGAAAGGTGCCGTCTCGCCATGTCCCCGACGCCCGCGTCCGCGAGTCCCGCCACCTCGACCACGTCCACGTCCCATGGCGACAGGGACGGCGGCGGCACGGACCGCCGCTCCGGCCCCCACCCCGCCGCGACGCTCGCCGTGACCAGCGCGGCCACGACCGTCGCGCTCATGAACTACACCGTCCCCATGCTCGCGCTCCCCGATCTCGCCGCCGACTTCGGCACCGCGATATCGGCCCAGGCATGGCTACTCAACGGCGCCCCGCTCGGCCTCGCGGCCCTTCTGCTCGTCGCGGGCAGCCTCGCCGACGACTACGGCAGACGTCGGCTCTTCCTCGCCGGCACGCTCGGCCTCGCGCTCACGACCGGACTCGGCGCGCTCGCCGACTCCACCCTCACCTTCACCCTCGCCCGCGTCGCGCAGGGCGCATCCAGCGCCGCGATCATCGCCAGCAGCCTCGGCCTCCTCGTCCACGCCTTCCCCGCGGGGTCCGCCCGCGTCAGGGCGACCGGCGTCTGGGGCGCGTTCGTGAGCGCGGGGATCGCCACGGGGCCGCTGCTGGCCGGCGGCCTCGGCTCGTACGGCTGGCAGCTCCCGTACGCCGTACTCGCCGCGGCGGCCCTCGTCACCGCGGTGCTCGCCTTCCGTACGCTCACCGAGTCCCGCGCGCCGCGCGGCGGACGGCCCGACCTGCTCGGCGCCGTCGTACTGGGGCTGGCCATGACCTCGCTGGTCGGCGCGCTGACGCTGGGCCGCGACGGGTGGCTGCGTACGCCGGTGATCCTGCTGCTGGTGGCCGCCGCCGTACTGACCGGGGTCTTCGCCGTCGTGGAGCGGCGCGGTGGCGCTCCGCTGATCGATCTGGGGCTGCTGGGGCGGCGGCCGTTCCAGGCGGCCACGTCGGGGGCGCTGTTCACGGGGCTCGCGGTGATCGGGCTGTTCAGCTATCTGCCCGCGCTGCTCCAGCGCACGCTCGGCATCTCCCCGATGGGCGCGGCGGGCCTGTTCGTGCTCTGGTCGGGTACGGGCTTCCTGGTCGCCCTCCAGACCCGCCGTATCGCGCACCGCGTGGCCGCCCGCCACCAACTGGCGCTCGGCTTCCTCCTGCACGCGGCCGGCGCCCTGTCGATGCTGGGCGCGGTGGGCGCGGGGTCGTGGGGGCGGCTCGTACCGGGGCTCGTCGTCGGTGGCGTGGGCAGCGGCCTGCTGAACGCCGCGCTGCCCCGCCTCTCCGTCGAGTCCGTCCCGCAGGAGCGCGCGGCGATGGGCTCGGGCGCGAACAACACGGCCCGGTACATCGGCTCCGCGGCCGGCGTCGCGCTGATGATCGCGGTGGCGACCTCGGCGGACACCCCTCAGCGGGGCACGGACCTGGCGATCGTGGTGTCGGCGGCGGTGACGGTACTGGGTGCGGCGATCATGCTGGCGCTGCGGCCCGGCCGCCGCGGTGACGGCGGGTGACGCCCGGTTCCCGTAGCCCGAACACCCTCCGCCCCGACCGGCGTACAGCAGTACGGTGTGGACCATGCGCCCCGACATCCCTGCCGACCACACCACCGAGGCCGAGCGCCTGCTCCGCACGGCCTCCCGGTACCCCGAGGACCGCGAGCCCCTGCTTCTCCAGGCCGCCGCCCATCTGGAACTGGCCGGCGCCCGCGACCGCGCCACCGGCCTCTACGACGACCTCCTCGCCGGCACCCCGGACCACCCCCACCTGGTGAAGGCGCTGAAGGCCGCCAACCTGTGGGAGTACGGCCACGAGGCCGAGGCCCGCGCGATCATCGACGGCCTGCGCATCGCCGAACCGCTGGAACCGGCGCCGTGGGAGATCGTGGCGGAGACGCTGGAGGCCCACGACGAACTCGAAGCGGCCCACGACTCCTACACCACGGCCCTCAACCTGCTCCTGACCCCCGGCGAGGAAGTCCCGTACTCCGCCGGGTCCCTCCTCCTCGGCCGCCACCGCCTGCGCCGCCTGCTGGGCCTGGAGCACGACGACTGGGACGCCCTGGGCGACCAGGTGAACAAGACGTCCGTGCCCCTGGACGAACTCCACGACCCCAAACGCCTCTGGGCCCTCGGCTCCGACAACCCGGCCGAACTCCAGGCCGAGATCGTCCGCCTGCGCGCCGAACTGGGCTCGTACCGCTCGGCCCTCTCCCGCCCGTTCCCGGTCGCGGTCCTGCACTGGCCGGAGGCGGAACTGGCCGAACTCCTCACGGCGTACCCGGCCCTCCGCACCGAGTACCCCTCCCGCGAGGCCCACCTCGCCCAACTGGAGTCCTCCCTCCGCGAACTGGCCTCCACGGGCACCCCCAACCTGGGCATCGTGACGGGCACGGTCCCCTCCTACGAGGCCTTCGCAGCCTCGGAGTCGGCTTCCCCGTCGGACCCGACGCTGCTCCCCCAATACGCCACCACCTTGGCGGCCCGCGGCCGCGCCACCCCGTGGCCCCCGGCCCGCAACGCAGTGTGCTGGTGCGGCTCGGGGAAGGCGTACAGGGAGTGCCACGGGGCGGGTTAGGGGGTTGGAGGAGGAGGGAGAAACCGGGGACGGGGGACGCCGCAACCTCGGTATCGCGTTCGACCGGACTTAGCGCGCCTCTGTGCGTGTTGGCCGGCAGAATGCCCGGATGCCCAAAGTCGTTCCCTCGTCCGCCGCAGTCTCGGCCCGTATGAGCCGCCAGTCTTCTCGCGACACGGCCCCGGAGGTCGCCGTGCGCAAGATCCTCCACGCGGCCGGGTTGCGCTACCGCGTGAACGTGCCTGTCCCCGACATGCCTCGCCGCACCATCGACATCGTCTTCGGCCCGGCCAAGGTCGCGGTCTTCCTCGACGGCTGCTTCTGGCACGGCTGCCCCGAGCACGCGACCCAGCCCAAGTCGAACGCCGAGTGGTGGCGCACGAAGTTGGACAAGAACATTGCACGCGACCGCGAGACCACGGAGCACCTCGAAGCCCAGGGATGGACGGTTCTGAGATTCTGGGAGCACGAGGATCCGGAAGTCATTTCACGAACGGTCGCGCGGGCTCGGGAGACGGCCTTGCCGACGCGTCGTCCACCGACAAGCGGAACGTGACCTCACCCTTACCCCTCGTCAAGGGTTTCCTCACCGACTGTCGGACCCAACCGCTACCGTCACTATTCATCATATTAGTTGCACGGTTCTCCAAGGCGAGGAAATGATCCACGACTGGAAGTTCGACGTCCCCACAGTGGGGAGCAAGCGCCTGCCGCCCGACGCGAGATACATGGAAGCGCTCAGCAACCAGGGGTACGGTTTCGAGATCGCGATCGCCGATCTCGTCGACAACTCACTCGACGCCGGGGCGAAGGACGTTGTCATCCACTTCCTCCGTGACGGGGATCAGTTGGTCAGCCTCCTGGTCGTGGATGACGGCCGTGGCATGGATGAACAGGCCCTCGACGTGGCGATGACGGTGGGTGGACGTCGCGACTACGCCGTCGACGCGTTGGGCATGTTCGGAACGGGCCTCAAGTCCGCCTCGCTCAGCCACGCGTCCGCCGTCACCGTCGTCAGCACCACCAAGCGGACACGCACCGCCGGCCGCCGCTGGGTGATGGAACGTGCCCTCTCGGGATTCCATTGCGACATCGTCGATCCCGACTACGCCCAAACGTTGATCGATCGATACGACAACGGGCGACCGATCGAGTGGCAAGGCACCGTTGTCCGCTGGGACGGTGTCAAAGACTTCCCCAAACATGGAGGTGGAGGCCAGACCGACCGTTACCTCCACAAGACGATCAACAAGTTGGGCCTGCACCTCGGACTTCATCTGCATCGGTTCCTGGCCCGCGACGACTTCAACATCACTGTCGCGGTGGAGGATGTACGTAGCGGCACGGTCTACATGAGCTTCGGCGTGGAGCCTCTCGATCCCTTCGCATATCCCGTATCGGGCCATCCCGACTACCCAAGAAAATTCACAGCGTCCCTGTCCTCCATCGGCGACATCACGTTGGATGCTCACGTCTGGACGCCCAAGTCCAACCTCGACGAGTACAAGGCGGTTGGGTCGGTCATCGAGCGTCAGGGCTTCTACTTCTACCGACACAATCGACTTGTCCAGGCCGGGGGATGGAACACCTTCCGTCAACCTGAGCAGCATCTCTCACTGGCACGCGTTGCCATTGATCTCCCGGACACCCCCGGCGACGCCTTCCGACTCACGGTGAAAAAGTCGGGCGTTGACGCATCCCCTGAGTTCGCCTCCGCCCTCGAATCGGCAACGGACGGAAAGGCACTGACCTTTCTCGACTACTTGTCGTCGAGCGACACCGCCTACCGGGATGCCCGTAAGCGCGCAGGTACCGCTCGAAAGGCAGTACTGCCTCCAGGTAGAGGTCTCGACCGCGCCGTGCGCGAAACCATCGAGGAGGAGCTTCCGGTCATCCCACACGAGGATGCCATCGAAATTCGCTGGCAGCGACTCGACAACGAGCTCTTTTTCGAGATCGACCGTGCGACCCGTTCGATCGTCCTCAATCAGCACTACCGGGCGGCAATACTGGGTGGGCGCCGCGGTGGACTCAACGACGCGCCGTTGATCAAGTCCCTGATGTACCTGCTGCTGCACGACGTGTTCGAGAAGGAGTACAGCGGTAGCCGCGAGCGGGACAACCTGCAGCTCTGGCAGTCGATCCTTGTATCGGCCGCGCGGGCCGAGCTCGACAGAGTGGGAGACCATGACTGACGAGCCGTTCGTTCCATGGCGCGCCGTCGAATATTACCTCGGCGAAAACCAGGCGACCTCCTACCGATTGTCCGCGCCCTCGGCCCATCCCGAAGTGTCCTACGTCGTGGGTGGCAACGAGGAAATCGCCCTCTATGTGGAACTGGACAGTCGCCGCAAACCCCCGACGTCGCCCCTGCCGCTGATTCGCATCGATCAGATCGCCGAGCGGGGCATGCGCATGGCTCGCATCAGAACCACTCAGGCCGCGCTCGTCCGTGACTTCCATGATCTCTTGAACGCCGTGGCCGACCGGATCGTCACCCACGAGCGCACGTTGGATCAGGCCTTCGGCGAAACAGTGAGAGCCTGGAGCGCTCTCCTGGAACGCCCGAGAGGCCTCGGAACGCAGAAACGTATCGGTATGCTCGGTGAGCTCTCCGTCCTTGTCTCCATCGCTCACACCCGCGACTGGTCCGCTGCCGTTCAGGCTTGGAAGGGCCCGTACGGCGAAGAACACGACTTCGGGCTACCGGACTTCGACGTCGAAGTGAAAACAACCGCCTCCGAGCAACGCAGCCACACGGTCCATGGACTCGGCCAATTGACACCTACCGGTGATCGCCCTCTGTGGTTCCTGTCCTTGCAGGTCACACGGGGTGGCGCCCGAGGACGTTCATTGCGGGACTCCGTTCACGCCGTACGTCACGAGATCGCAGAACAGGCTCCGAGGTCTCTCGATCGCTTCGACGAACAGCTCTCCGCATCGGGCTGGGAGCCTGAGTTGCCGGACGACGAGCGCTGGCACATGCGCACCGATCCCGTCGTCCTTCCGGTCGACGACCGACTACCGCGTCTCGACATGAGAACTGTGCCGGCGCACGTGCTGGATCGGGTGCGCGATGTGACATACGCGCTCGATGTGAGCGGCCTGCCACAACCGGCCGAATTCCCCTTCGAACTGCACGAGATCCGGATCCCGTAAGCCGAGGAATGATGATGAACAGCTCCGAACTACTGCGGCTCACCCTGCACACCTCGGCCCTTGCCGGGATGGACAGCCGCCCCAAGAATCTCCTGCGCGCTTTGGCCTACCAATCCGAGGAGGAGGGGGCGGAGGCCGAACTGCTCGCCACCGAGGCCGACTTCTTCGAGACTCTCAATGCTGCCCACGCCACGGACCAGTTCGTAGAACTGTGGCGCAAACAGCTGACGCAATGGGACTACTCGGAGAACCCCGCATGGACGGAGACCGAGCCCCGCACAGAGGAACGCCGTGAAGTGGTCCTGAAAATTCTGGGGCTGGCCGAAGCAACCGGGAAGATCCTCAATTCTCTGATCCCCGTTCCCAAGGAGACGGGACCGGTTGTCATCAGTGAGACCTTCAAACCCTGGTACACACCCCAGTCGCAGCAAGGCCGTAGCTGGTACTGGCCCGCATACCGCCAACTCCTTTCAGAAAAGGGCTGGTCCGAGACTGCGGTCGCAAGCTTGGACGCGGCATCCGATCGCGTCGTGGAGCGCTTGGCGGACCCCACGGCTCACAGCGCCTACCAGTCCAAAGGCCTGGTTGTCGGATACGTCCAGTCGGGAAAGACTGCCAACTTCACCGGTGTCATCGCCAAGGCAGTGGACTCTGGGTATCGCCTGGTCATCGTCCTCGGCGGCACCCTCAACCTCCTGAGGGCACAGACACAGCGCAGGTTGGACATGGAGCTCGTCGGTCGCGAGAACATTCTTCGTGGCGCCTCCGAGTACGAGTCCGACTACGCCGACGACCCGGCATGGCCCCAGGGTAAATTCCTGTCCCACGGCGGACTGCCCTCCGCCCTGGGCGGTTTCGACATCGTCCGTATGACTACACGGGACAACGACTACAAGAGTCTGCTCCAAGGAATCGTGGCGCTGGAATTCGAGAAACAGGAACCGGCACTGCCTCTGCACGACCCGCGCAATCTCCACCGTTCATCCGCCCGCTTGATGGTGGTCAAGAAGAACAAGAGCGTGCTCGGGAAACTCGTCAAAGACCTCAACAAGATCAAGACACCACTCTCCGAAATTCCGGTCCTGATCATCGATGACGAGTCCGACGAAGCATCGGTCAACACCGCGAATCCCAACAAACAGGACTCCGAACGCACCGCGATCAACGACAAAATCTCGGAACTGCTCCGCCTTCTCCCCCGCGCCCAGTATGTCGGCTATACAGCGACACCCTTTGCGAATGTCTTCATCGACCCCAGCGACGCCGAGGACATTTTCCCCAAGGATTTCATCGTCTCCCTTCCCCGGCCGGACGGGTACATGGGTGTCCAGGACTTCCACGACCTGGACTCACCGATCCCTCTGGATGACCGCAACTTCGCCAACTCCAACGAGAAAGCACATGTCCGCGACATCCATCTGGACTCGGAGGAGGACGATACCGCCCTTCAGCAGGCGATGGACATGTTCGTGCTCACTGCGGCCATGAAGCTCTACCGTGAGAGCAACGGGCTGGGAGACCGCTACTTCCAGCATCACACCATGCTGATCCATGAGTCGGTTCGTACGGCCGACCACCGCGCGCTGCGGGGCCGGGTCCATAAAATGTGGTGGTCCGCCGGTTACACCGGTCCGAACGGTCACGCCCGACTGCGCGACCTCTTCGAGAAGGACGTCGCTCCGGTCTCGCGCGTGCGAGCCGACGGATTCCCCGTGCCGGCGTCCTACGAGGACCTTTCTCCGTACGTCGGCGCTGCGGCCATCCGTATCGGCGGTGACGATCAACCGATCGTCGTGGTGAACGGCGACACGGACATCGAGAACGGCGAAGCGGACTTCGACAAGCGGCCCCTGTGGAAAATCATCATCGGCGGCCAGAAGCTCGCTCGCGGCTTCACTGTAGAAGGCCTGACCGTCACGTACTACCGCCGCCGGACCAACAACGCCTCCACTCTTATGCAAATGGGCCGGTGGTTCGGCTTCCGCAAGGGATACCAGGATCTGGTCCGGCTCTACCTGGGTCGGGAGGAGACGATGGGCACGCGGGACATCGATCTGTACGAAGCCTTCGAGGCTATCTGCCGCGACGAAGAGAGTTTCAGGGAGCAGTTGCAGCAATACTCGACCCTGGTCGACGGCGAATCCCAGGTCACGCCCGCGCAGGTGCCTCCCCTTGTGTCGCAGCATCTGGCCTGGCTCCGACCCGCGAGCACCAACAAGATGTACAACTCCCGCCTGGTGGAGATCCATTCACCGGGCAAGTGGGAGGAACCGACCGCATACCCCTCCGGAACGCCCGCCCTGCGGCACAACACTCAGTTGTGGATGCCGATCCTGGAGTCGTTGTCGAGCGAGCCGAGTAGGTTCGCCTATCACTTCGACGACGAGGCAACGACATACCACCGCTTCGACGCCCTCTCCGGAAGGATCTCCTCCGGCGAACTCCTGACTCTGCTACGAGCTCTCAAATGGGATGCCGCGGGAAGGTTCGAACCTCATCTCACCTATCTCGAAGAGATCACTCTCGCCTCACCGGCGAAGGTGGACGACTGGGTCGTCCTGGCCCCCCAGCACTCTTCCCGGAACAAGCGGCTTCCTGTGGGCACTTCCTCACGGGCCTTCTCCTGGTTCGGCCGCCGGCGCAGGCGTGGTGACGTCTTCGGCGCCATCAGCGAGCCCAAGCATCGCGCGGCCGCCCTGCGCATCGCGGGCGCATTGCCCCACGGAGGAAACACGACAATCGAGCAGTACGTCGGGGAACGTCGTGGAGTGGTATCCCTCTACCCCGTGGTGGAACCTGAGCACCGGGCCGAATTCGAAGCCTCTGGCCGAATGGATCCGAGCAGGGTTGTGATGGCATTCACCTTTGTCGCTCCGGCGACCGCACGCAGTCGTGACGGGAAGGTGGTTCGATTCACTACAATCGATTCCAAGGACACGTGACAGTCGGTACACGGAGTTCGTTGTCGATGTCGGGGGATACATGGGCACGCAGGAAGCACGGTTCACCGCGATCGAGTTGTGCGCGGGCGTGGGCGGGCAGGCGTTGGGGTTCGAGCAGGCAGGATTCGATGTGGTTGCCGCGGTCGACATCGATCCGGACACCTGCGCCACCCTCGCCCGCAACCGCCCGGGGTGGTACGCGGTCTGCGACGACCTCAAGCGCATCGAACCGGTGAGTCATCAACCCATGGACTACGCCGACGTTCTGAGTTGTGGCCTCCCCCGATCTCCCTACAGCATCGCCGGCAAACAACTCGCGACGAATGACCGTCGCGACGCTCTTCGGGCGACACTCGATATGGCCGCATACATCAGGCCGCGAGTTCTCGTCATCGAGAACATCCCAACGTTTCTTCGTGCCCCGAGGTTCGAATCCGCACGGGCAGCGGTACGGGAGTCCGTCGAGGACCTGGGCTACGAAATGGCTTCGTCCACACTGACTGCCACCGATTTCGGGGTGCCCCAGCGTCGAACACACGGATTCATGGTCGCCATGCATGCCGACGACCTCGCCCACTTCACGTGGCCCACTCCCATCTCCGAACGCTGTCCGAGCCTCGGCGAGACTCTTTACGAGTCGATGGCTTCGGCAGGATGGCCGGAGGCGGCCGACTGGGCTGCCAAAGCCTCGGAGCCGGCACCCTTGATCATGGGTGGCGCCACGGGCCGAGGGGGTGCGGATCTCGGGGCCACCCGCGCGAAGGCGCTTTGGGCCCGCTGGGGCATCTATGGCGGGAGCATCGGCGACTCGGTGCCTGGACTCGACTTCCGTCGGAACTTCGACATCGAGCCGCGCTACGGTCTGCCCAAACTCACGGTCGGCCAAGTCGCACTGCTCCAAGGCCTCCCCACCGATTGGCAGATCGTGGGTGGGAAGACGTCGACGTACCGACAGATCAGTCAGACCACGCCTCCGCCCGTGTCCGCCGCACTCGGTCGACAGATCATGGCGGCTCTACGGTCCGCTGGTACTCTCTGAAGGACCCGGCCTGGTTCCCGCGTGTCGCCCGAAGAGCCCCGCATCGGCGGGACCGCATCCCAATGGATCTTCGAGGCAAGTACACTCACGCAACATGGTGACCACCTCGATCAGTACTGCCTCGGCAGCGACAAACGCCGAACCCACGATCAAGGTGGTTGACCTCTTCTCGGGTGCGGGCGGATTCTCCGCGGGATTTCGCGCCTACCAACCCGCCGGGTCGGGGTCGTCACCGTTCGAATCCGTGGCTGCTGTGGAATTCGACGAGGCGGCGGCGGCAACCTACGCGGCCAATTTTGGCTCCGCACACGTTGCCAACATCGATATCAGCAAGTGGGACACCCTCCCCTACGAGGGGGAGAAGATCGATGTCATCATGGGCGGCCCCCCGTGCCAGGGTTTTTCGGCGCTCAACAGGGACAATCCCGCGAAAAAGCCTCCGAAGGCAAACGATCCACGAAATCTCTTGTGGCGCGAGTACATGCGTGTTGTCACGAGGATCAAGCCCAAGATTTTCGTCCTGGAGAACGTCGACCGCTTCTTGAAGTCCCAGGAATTCGAGGATCTCAAAGCATCGACCGACACCGGCGGGGACCTGGATGACTACACGTTGCGCTGGAAAATTCTCAACGCAGCGGACTACGGCGTCCCGCAGGCCCGCAGACGGGCAATCGTCATCGCGACGAGGAATGACTTGGGAACAGCGCTGGAGCACCCTCTCCCCACCCACGCACGGAACGCCGGCGGAGCACAGGCGACCCTCGACGAGGAATCTGACGAGATTCGGCTCCTCCAGCCCTGGGTGGCGGTCGGTGACGCCGTTTTCTCACATACGCGGGAGACCACGAGCCTGATCAACCTCCCGGAACGCACGGACAAACCTCTGGGTGTCGTCCTGCCGGGCCCCTACAAAACCACTGAGCTTCACATCGGACGAAGTCCTACGCCTCTGTCACTGGCGAGATACCGGGCAATCGGTCCCGGTGGCAACCGCCATGATCTCAGAAATAAATCAGCCTTGGTCCTCGGTGAACAGACGTATCTGTCCACGGAGAGCTGGGACAAACATAATTCTGGTTCCGGCGACGTGATGGGACGTATGCATGTAGACCGTCCTTCCGTCACTATCCGCACGGAGTTCTACAAGCCTGAGAAAGGGCGCTACCTCCACCCTGTCGCCGATCGTCCCATCACCCACTACGAAGCAGCGCTCATTCAGGGATTCCCTGCCGACTTCAAGTGGTTCGGCAGCAAGGTGCAGATTGCCCGCCAGATCGGCAACGCCGTTCCCGTCGGCCTGGGCCGAGTACTGGCCCAGGCCATTCATGAGCGGCTGCGCGGCTGATCAAGGTTTGCCGGCGCTCGGATCGACCGTGGGCTACTCGGCCTTGCCTTTGCCTCGCACTGGTGCGTCCTTGAACAACTTCTCGAACCATTCAGCCAATATCTCCGCCGAACAGTGAGGGACGCTTCCATCACCAGGTCCTTGGGGCAGCCTTTCGTACTGGATCGACGCGTCGTCCCCGGCAGCGAGTACCCACTCGCGCAGAGCATCTGAATCTTGAAGTTCATCAGGCGCCATGGCTTCGTAAACCAACGTGGCTGCTGCGGCATTCGCCGCGGATGCGGCGGCGTTCACGTCCCGGCCCGTACGGACGACACGGCCTCTCTGGAGTCTCAGCAAAGCCTGCGCAGCGGGACGGTGCTGGATCATCTCTTGTCGCAACACTGTGTTCAGTATGTCCTGATTGCCGCATGCGACCTCGACCGGACCGTAGTTGCTACCGTCACGGAAGAGTTCTGCGGCCCACCACAGTCGAGAGAAGCACTGCAAGTCCCACCTGCCCGCAAAACGCGCCGCCTGTCCCACCCCTTTCCCGCTCTTGCCGCCGGCCCACCGCCAATGAACGAATTCGGGCGCGACACACAGCGCCAGGAAGTTCCACAACCCCGAGTCCGACGCCTCACTTCTCGTGAGACGCAGCGTGTAGTGCAGGCGCGGAGCCAGCCACGCGTCGCTGGCTGTCGGTGCACTGTCCGCGAATCGGCGGCGGGCCTCCACCAACAGTTCCCTGACGGGCTCCGTGTCCCACCGTGCCGTGTTGTCGACAGGATCCTCGACTTTTTCCTTGAACGAGGCGAAGGAGAGTTTGTCGTGGCCTTGCAGAACACCTGGTGTGATCGCTCGCGCAGCAACCAGATCCGGCAGCCTACCTATTCTTGACGGCACTTCGACAGCCTTTCCCGGGCTCATCCCTGCTCCCTCCCGTTGGCCATCCGCGTCAATGTCCTGACAGTATCTGCCACGATTTTCTGCTTCTTGGAGTTCAGAGTGGCCGAGTGCATGAGTCGCGCATGGAGATCCGATCCGCTCTCCCCGCCTTCTCGACGGGCAACGAGCTCCGCCAACGCCTCATCGGGTGTTATCTCGGGAAATAGGTCGGGAAGCATCTTGCGGAGGACCTCTTCTTGCCAGCCCCCCGGCCACTGCGGTGCGCCACTCGCATCCACCGAACTGGCGTACAGAGCGGTATTGAACATAGCCGTCCACGCCTCGGAGGCAATTTGGGTGGCCATTACTTCGCGAACGAGTTTCCGCTCGGCACTGGAGTTGGAAGGCGCGTCCAGCACGGCTCGAAACCCTTCGATCGAAGAATTCAGATAGAGAACTGGCTCTCCGGCCTCCGCATCCAGCATCCACGGATCGTCACGAAACTCCTTGAGAAAAGGATGGTCCGCAAAATCTTTCCAGATCATTTTGATGCTTCTCTGCCTCGTGGGTTGTCTGGCATCGAAATCTGCGCTCCAGCGTCGTACCGCACGGCCGATGAACCGACTTCCGACCCCCCTGACCTCGGCCACCACCCATGCGTCGATCTCACAACGGCCGACGTGCTCACCTTGGCGCAGCTCGATCTCGCCACGCCAGACACCCGCTTCCTCCTCATGGAGGGGAAATGTCAGACGAACATTCGTTTTCCTGTTGCGCAACACCGCCACGCAGGAGGGATTCGCCCACTCGTCAGAGGAAATTTCATCCGCGTCGGCCATGACAACCACGTTCACACGGATTTCGTTCCAGTCACGCTTGAGTGAATGAAGGGCGATCACCGACTCGTCATCAGACACAAGACTGAGCGAGAGTGGAATATTGTCCACCCAAACCTTTTCAACAAGGAGCGCGACATCCCCTGCAAGTATTGGATAGGGAAAGACGGTTTTCACTCAACGATCTCCTTGGCGCGGGGCAGGTCGACCTCGATGCACGACATGTCGGCCGCCACAGGATGACTGGACATGTCGGTTACTCCCCTGAAGACGCCCCGCCTCGCACCTTCTTGGAATCGGAGATTCCCGTTCCTTGTCAGCTCACAGGCCTGCTCGGGAACCAACATTCCTGCCCACTCGACGGGAATATTTACTCCGGAGCGCACAACGAAGCGAGCAACGGGTGAGAGCACCCACGGTTCCTCTCGCTCCGGAATTTTAACCGTCACCCGAAGCTGCCAAGCACCGTTGCCGGCCACCTCCCCCGAGACAGCATGCACCACAGGAAAGCCTTGTGTACGCGTTTTTTTCGGTGTTCCCAGGGTCAACAAGTCTCTGAGAATTTGCGGACCCTCGTCTGCGTCGCTCTCCTCCTCCTGATCCTTCAGCAGGTCACGAATTTCCTGCTCAGCCGCCTTCTTGAAGTTCAGGATGCACTGTCGAGCACCACGAACATAAGTTGCCGTGAGATCTTCGGTACTCGTCCAGTCGTTGTGGTCCGGAGGCTCGGCGGTACGCAGAAACTGTTCGGCTTCGAGCGCATCAGGCCCGCTGTGCCCAGTGGCCAGTCCGGCCAGCAGGACTGCCTGAAATCGGCGATGACCCAAGGGAAGATCGCTCACACGCTTGTTCTTGACAACCATGCGGTTGGCACGCATATAGGAAATATGATCCGGCTTCGGATCCGTCTCAAGCGTCGGAGTAACGAGCAATACCGCCTCGTGGAACTGAGCAGGCTGAGCAGTTCCCCTCCCCGATTGCTTACGAGCAGGCAACTTGAGCCGCACCGATCCCTGAAGCACATCTTCGCGAGAGGTCAACTCGGCAGTAGTCCTCCCATCGAGGAACGCCTTGACTGCACGAGATCTGGCGGGCTCGTAAATGTGGGGATCGATGAATCGCTCGGGACTGACCGAGACACCATTCCGCCACGACGCGACGGACGCTCGCAGCATGGGGCCGGCCTGCTCGCCGCCGACCATCGACGCCCAGAAGTTGCCGGCGATACCGGTGGTCAACTGCTCCTGCATCTCTTCCAGTTCCTCAGTGTCCCCGGTCCCGTCGTAGGCCCCCACCACGAGGAACGAGGTTCCGGGCAACGGATCATTCCTCTCCAAGTAGAGACTCTCCGTGGTGGAGCCGTCGGCCCACCAGGATCGCGCGGCGTTGCTGCGTTCGTGGTCAGCGGCGCCGAACCAGGCAGGCCCGGCAAACTCCTCAGTGCCCAGAGTGTGCCAGGGGAGTTCCAACCGGCCCGCCATGCGCCGTTCGTGGCGTCCATCCTGCTTCTCGGACAGCGTGCTGTTGACCAGGACCAGCCCGAATCGACTTGTCGCCCAGAGAGCGGCCTTCCCAAGTCCGTACGAGCCGCCCTGTCCCTCTGCCTTACCGCTGTCCAGGGTGCGACGGACGACCCGTGCGAAACGACCGTCACCGTATTCGGGTCCGGTCAGTCCGTTGGCGTTGTAGTCGTCAACTCGGAGCAGGACGAGGCGGCCAGTTCGATCGAGTTCATTCAACCCGTCGAGCAATACACGGCCGGCTTTCTGCCGGCCGTCGGCTGCCTTCCGGAGGTGCTGCTCGATCGAATCCCACCTCAGCGCCGAGAGGAACATGTTCAAGTGACTGCCCGTCAACTCGTGCAGCACGAAACGAGAGGTGACTGGCTGATCCTCCAAATGCCTCTCGTCGAGGCTGTTCTGCGTGGCCTCGCGTGCGAGTACCTCAAGGTTCGCGGCGAAGGCGTAGGCAGCCGCGTTGCCCCCGATCCTGCTGCCGTCCTCGGGTGCCTTCTGAAAGACCCATTCCAGCTCGGAACTTGACGACTCCGGGGGGCGCCGGTTCACAGCGTCCTCGACAGCAACCCCCAACGCCTCCGCTATCGAAGCTATCTTCGCGTACCGGGGCACCGACCGACCGTTCGCCCAAGCGTTGACCGCCGCCGGCGTCACCTCCACCATCGCGGCCAACTCCTTCTGGGTCAGGTCGCGTTGATTGAGCATGCCAATCAGCCAGTCCGCGAAATCCTGCGTCACTCCAGCCCCTCTCGCTGTCCGTCCCAGCAGCGTACAAGACCAAAGTTCATCGTGGGAGATGAAATTAAGAGTTCCATCATCGATGAACGGGCAAAACAGTCATAGCCCTAGAAATCGATCAGGGAGTTCGTTCGAGGTGCCGAGTCGGTACGACAATCGGTGTGGCTCAAGACCGGAACGCGTGTACGATCGGCGACCAGGAGCAGGGTCAATCATCATCAAAATCCGAGGTGATGGAGGCTACCCCCCACCCTCGCGCACAGCGCCGCGAAGGGGGGCGGGAAGCGTGAGCAAGAAGAGGCTTTTGTCTGTATTGAACGGATCTGTGGATGCGGATGCTCGATCGCTTCTCCACGGAACCCCCCTCCTCATGGAGCCCCAGAAAGGACTCACGCGTGGCCGCGAAGAAGATGGTCGAGTACAGCGTCTCGGTTCCGGCCGAGTGCACGGCATCGGTCTCGCTCAATCACTCCCCCGGTAGCACCGTATGCACAATCGAATGCAAGGACGCCCACTATCACGACTGGTCTCGCCGTGAGTTCGTCCTGGGGGAAGCAGAAAGTCATCACCTCGACACGGATCCGCCGGAGCCCGCTGAAGCCTGAGACGGCCCGATCAGGCTCATGACCGAAGGGCGTGGCGATCGACTGATCGCCACGCCCTTCGGTCATGGGTGCAGCGGCACGCCCAAGGTCCCGAGCACCGACAGGGCCGCTTGATCAGCCGGCGCATCGGGTGGAGTCCAGATCGAGACTCTCGTACATCCAGCGCCTCGCCGCTTGCCCCGAAGGATGTCGGCGCCCGTCTCCCGCTGCCAGGCCGGGAGTTCGGACCAGTCCGCCACGTAACCCGGCTTGGGGTCTTCGAACTACCTGTACATCTGGGCCGTCCAACACATCGCGGCGAA
Source organism: Streptomyces sp. NPDC058665 (assembly GCF_042714995.1). NCBI lineage: Bacteria > Bacillati > Actinomycetota > Actinomycetes > Kitasatosporales > Streptomycetaceae > Streptomyces > Streptomyces sp. NPDC058665. The sequence goes on along the minus strand of NZ_JBHXRX010000011.1, from coordinate 53,279 downwards.
GCGGCTCTTCAGCTAGGGGGAGAACCTCGACGCGCCGCCTTCGGTCTCGCCTGGGAAGTGCTCAACGCATCAATCTCGACGCCCAACTCGACCACGCAACAGCGCGGGTGAAGGCCGCAGTGACGGCCAGGGTTCAATGCACCAGCAAACTCTGACCGTTTCCATGGCCGGCTTCTTCCAGCTCCGCTTCGAAGTGCATTTGAGCGCGATCAAGGGCTTCGTCCGGGTCGCAGCCGTGGGCGCGGAGCCAGTGCAAGACGTCGGCGATGAGGTCGATCGCCGACGTCTCTACCACTGCCATCGCCAGTGGGCTTCCATCCTCCGATGGGGAGTACTGAATAGCCCGATGCCGGATGATGCTCATCTCGGCCTGCGCGACGCGCGGATTCCTCGGGCGTTCGCTCGGTGCCTCTAGTCCTGTGGCCAACTCACACCACACCGCCTTCGAGTTGGCCCGCGAGATGACACCCCAGCGATCGGCCACCGCATCGAGGATCATCAAGCCGCGGCCCGACTCCATGTCGGACTTGGGAGTGAGAAGCGTGGGCACCGCTCGTGTGTCCGGGGCGCTCAGCTCGATACGGAGGTGGGCGCCGTCCGTAGAAACCGCAAGGGTGACCGGGATTCCGGGGCCTACGTGGTTGATCACGTTCGCGACCAGCTCCGAGACGCAGATCTGAGCCACGTCCTCAAGATCTGACAGCCCCCAGAGCGACAGATGCAGCCGCATCGCGCGGCGCACTCGGGGGGCCATGCACGGTTCAGCGGTGAACGGCACTTTCCATGGCCGCCGTTGCACGCAACCACTCTCCTGGTAGATGGCCATGGTCCTGCTCCTCCCGCCGGGACGACCCGCGTCGTCGCACTCGATTGAGCCAGCCGTGACGTTCTGTCACTCGCCATGACAGGATGACAGCGGAGCATCCCTTCATGCAATGTGCATGAAGGGATTCGCCCGAACGAGTGATTGGCGTGAGCGCTCGCTTCCGATGGGATAGAACCCCCGTTACCGCAAGAGGAGTTGAAGTGGCCGGATCACCCACCGCACGACGCCGTCGCCTGGCGATCGAGCTCAGGAAGTTGCGCGATGAGAGCGGGATGACCTGCAACCAGGTCGGCAAGGAACTGGACTGGAGCGGTTCCAAGGTCAACAGGATGGAGACGGGCCAGGGGCGCGTACAGCCGTCAGACGTGGACGCGCTGTGTCGCTTTTACGGCACGTCGGACGAGCTGCGAGAGTTGCTGAAGGGACTGGCCAAGGAGTCCAAGACCAAGGGTTGGTGGCACGCGCACGGTGATGCCGTGCCCTCGTGGTTCTCGGTGTACGTGGGACTGGAGCAAGCTGCCGCCAACCTGCACACCTACCAGGGCGAGTTCATCCCTGGCTTGTTGCAGACACCCGAGTACGCCACCGCGTTGAGTCGGGTCACGCCTGACCAGGACCATGACGAGATCCCACGTCTCGTCGACGTGCGCATGCGCCGTCAGCAGTTGCTGACCGAGAGCAAAGCTCCCGACTTCTGGGCGGTGATTCACCAGAGCGCTCTCATGCACGTCATTGGTGGCAGACAGGTGATGGCGGGGCAGCTCGAACGTATGCTGGATCTGGGTCAGCGGCGGAACGTGACAGTGCAAGTACTGCCGTACGACGCAGGCGCGTACCCGACCACCGGCCCCTTCACCATCCTTGGCTTTCCCGAGCAGGAGGATCCAGATGTGGTGTACCGAGAGGGCCTGACAGACTCCGTCTACCTCGAACTCCCGGCAGACGTACGCATCTACACGAAAGCCTTCGACCACTTCAGGGCCCTCGCCCTGAGCCCTCAGCGATCAGATGCACTGATCCGTTCAGCCTTGGAGGAACACTCGCGATGACTCCATCCCCCACCGACCCCCAGTGGCGAAAGAGCAGCTACAGCAATGGAGCTGGCGGTGAGTGCGTCGAGGTTGCCGAGTTGGGCGGCGTCACTGCCGTGCGCGACTCGAAGGTGGCCGGCGGGCCCCGTGTCGACATACCGCAGGCCGCGTGGGCCGACTTCGTCGGCGCGCTGCGCGCGTCCCGGCTTGCCTGACCAAGGTCAACCCCGGCGCTCCCGGTGAGGGCGGCGGCGGTCGCTGTAATTAGCGGTGCGATATAGCCTTGGAAGAGGAGATTCGTTCGCTTGGTGGAGAGGGAGTGATCACCATGGCGAGCCGGAGCCGAAGCGAAGTTGAGTCGGAGATCAAGGAGACCCTTGGTCTCGTACCGCACTTCCTGGCACAGATCCCCGAGGACCTGCTGGATGCCGAGTGGGAGATCTTCAAGAAGATCGAACTCGGTGAGACGCTCATCCCGAACAAGTACAAGGAACTGATGGGGATAGCGTTGCACTCGGAGACGAAGTGCCGTTACTGCACGCTGTTCCACACGGAGGCCGCGAAGATGTTCGGGGCCACCGACGAGGAGATTCAGGAAGCTGTCCACTACGCGAAGAACAGCGTCGGCTGGAGCGTTTACCTCAACGGTACTCGTCAGGACTACGACGCGTTCGCGGAGGAACTCGGGCAGATGAAGGACTACATGGCATCGAAGGGCTGAGACCATGCGCCTTGAGTGGGCCAGACCGGGTGTCGTACGGGCGACCGCTCACGCTTACGAGCTCGCCGCGCTGGTGTCCGCCGCCCGGTTGGTGGCCGAGTCCGCGTCACCCGACATCCCTCCGGAGGCGTTGGAACAGCTCCGTCAGATACTCGATGAGTACGACGCCCAAGCGGTGCGTCTGCGTGAAGCGCCGTCCCCTGTGGACGGCGCCTGAGTGCAGGCGCTCTCCCGTAACAGGCGCGGTTGCCGGGGTGAAGGCGGCCTCCGGTTGAGATTCGGTGGTTCCTGAACCCCGATCATTTCTGGGCTGTAGAAGATCCCTCGATCGCCTCGAAGATGTCGGCATCGGTCTCTTGCTGCCAGTCTGGGAGATCGGACCAGTCCGCCACGTAGCCGGGCTTGGGGTTTTCGAAGTGCTTGTACATCTGAGCCGTCCAGCACGTCGCGACGAAGCGGCTCTTCTGCTCGCGGGAAAGCCTCGACGCGTTTCCGTCGCTTACGTCCAAGAGCTGAACGACCTGGTCGTGGACGGCGCCCGCAGCCCGGCGTTCCCACTCCGGGGTCTCGTCCCAGGGGGTGACGTAGCCGGCCTTCGGTTCGCCGGGGAAGTGCTTGCGCACTCCGGCGATCCAGGTCTCCCGGAACAGTCGCGCACCGTTGGTCTGGGGCATGCCCACGCCTCTCGTCAGGTCTGCTACGAAGTGCTCAACGCGTCGATCTCAGAGCCCAGCTCGGTCACACGGCCGTCGTCGGCGAAGGGGCCGAACCCGGCTCGTAGGCCACGGAGTCTACGGGCGACGTATCCGGAGGAAGAAGCGCGAGCGAGTTCAAGTGCTTCCCGGCCGAAGGTCACCACTTGGTCGGGGTCGCGTCGCTTTTGCGCCGATGGCGGCCAGGTCGGTGAGGACAGCACCCCGGCGGCGGTACGACTGTCCCTGAGCCAACGCGTCTTGTTTCAGCGCGCCCGTAAGTGCGGACTCAGCGAGGTCGAGTCGGCCCAGTTGTACGTATCGCGCTCAACGCTCCTCGGCCAGCCGCGAGCCATCGAAGCGGAGCCAGCCGCTGGAGGCGGTGACACCGGTCAGGTCGGCCACCTTTTCGGCGGCGTCCAGGGCTCGCTCGCAGGCGGTGAGGTGGCCCATACCCGCATATGCCTCCGCCTGGACGGAGGCCACCCAGTATCGGGTGGAGAGTGAGCCGTCGCCCCGCTTGGCGATCCTTTCGGCTGCGGAGAGAACACCTGCGGCTTCCTTGTACTGCTCCCCCGACATACCGACGTACGCGTGCCGCACAAGCGCGCACGCCCAGAGGTCGTATGCCCCTGCCTCCCTACTCGCCGACGCCGCGAGTGTGTAGGACGCAGCCGCGTCCGTGTAGCGACCGTTGTCGAAAGCCAATTCGCCCGCGAGTTGGGAGAGGTCCCCGGCGGCGCCGCATAGAGCGCCGGACACGGTGTCCGAACGAGCTTCAAGAGTCCTTATGAGCGTGGCGAGTTGGTCCTGCACGATCGGATAGACCGAACTCTTCTACCGCGCGAGTTGGTACACCTGCCACAGGTGGCTGTTCATACGGGTGAAGTCCTCGGAAGCGTTGCGCTCAACACCTTCCGCCAAGGCGTGCGCGTCAGTAGGCGGCAGCGAGGAGAGAGTCCCAGCTACGGCGATCACCCGTAGGAATTCACGTCGGATCATGTCGTCGATATCCCCCGAGCCGTGGTGGTCGCTTGCCGATGGCGTCCGGGCGGGCTCCTCGGCACAAGCCAGCTGACCGACCAGGGTGCTGAGTTCACTCAGACTGACTTGCAGAACCTCGGCCAGCCTCGGTCGTAACGCGGGTTGAGGCATGGTCCGCCCGGTCTCCCAGCGCCCGACCGTGGTGCGGTCGACACCGAGGGCGTGAGCGAACCCCTCCTGACTGTAGCCCAGCGTCTTCCGCCGCTCCGCGAGACCCATACCGGTCCCCTTTCCGCCCGAACCCACGTCTAAGGGCTGTCCCGTAATCCCTGGTGGATCAGCGCGCGGCGTCAGATGCGGTGCATCGCAAGGCGGAGGGACGTCCGCATACTGGATGTATTCGGACGTTCCGACAACGCAGCGAGGTGCCGTAGCTGTCGTCGCGCGCCCGCCAGGGATTACGGGACAGCCCTTAGCCAGGTAATGCGCCCACCGCCTCAGATGTGCGTCACGACTGCCGCATCGTTGCCGTGGAGCGATCCGGGTGAACGCGATTCCCTTGAGTTTGTCAGCCGCGTGGGGCAGGTCGACATCAGCGCGCGCAGCCGCAACAACCATGATGCGGAGGTTCCACCGTGAGCACTGCCGTTCAGACCCTCACTCGCGATCCACGCATCATCCTTAACGCACTCGCCCAGCGAGTACCCAATCTGATCACAGCCGAAGAACCCACCCTGTGGGAGCGCGAGATCGCGCTTCTGGTCCGTGACAACCCGATCATGACCCGGGAGACCCCTGAGAGGCTGCTCGGGCAGGCCATCGCGTACACAATCACGGCGATGGAACGGCGTGGTGTGGACATGGGCGTCGGCTACACCGTCGACGTGGCGGTACATCAGCTCATCCTCGACACACCGCTGTACTGGGCCTTCTGTGCCGAGTACAACAGCGGTACGTACAAGCACCACGCGCCGCTCGTCAGGCGTCGCCGCGACGGGCTCGTGCTTCGTACGGCCGAGCTGCTTCGGGACAACGGATTCGAGGTTGACGAAGAGCTCTGGGCGAAGGATGAAGCCGACTGCTCTCCGTGCGACGACAAGGTCCCTGACAGCCACTGACAGCAACTAGAGTCCTGCGCCTGCCCTTGCCTCATGAGGTCGGGCGCAGGTTCACGACTTCAACCGTCAACCCGAGGAAGCACGTTGTCAGCACGGCATGACATGGATGTGGAACGCGAGCTGTGGAATACCTACGCCGAGAGCAGCACTAAGGGCGATGTTCTCGACGGCGAGCCCGTCTTCCGTTGGACTCAGTATGCCGGGCACGGGCCGGGAGTTGAGCTGTTGGGAGAGCCCGAGTCCGTGCTTGAGATCGGTTGTGGCACGGGACGTGCGGTGGCCTTTCTCGCTCAACAGGGTATGAAGGCGACCGGGGTCGACCTTTCCCCCGTCATGGTCGAGCGTGTCGCTGAGCGCTGGGGGCACACGGGCGCGCGGTTCATCTGTGCCGGTGCGCTCGATCACCTTCAGGACAGCACCGAGACCTATGACGCCATCTACTCGATCTTCGGGGCTGTCTGGTTCGCCGATCCGGCGCGGCTGCTTCCCCTGGTCGCGAGGCGGCTCAACCCAGGTGGGGTTCTCGTCTTCTCTCATCCGCCCGCCATCCCTGGAGCGTACGGACCGCAGGGCATGTATAAGGGTGGCTTCGCGGGCAAAGCGATGTTTACCTATCGGTACAGCTATACACCTCGGAAGTGGCTCAGTCTGCTCAGGCGGAGCGGGTTCGCGCATGCCGAGGTGGAAGTACTGGATGCCCCGAAGCCCGGCCACATTGGGACGCTCGTCGCGCGCGCCGTGGTGAGTTGAGCCAAGGGCGTCACGGTCGCAGGACGACCCGGGGCCGGGTTGTGCGGGTCGTGGCGAGGTGGAGTTTGGTGAGGACCGCCCTTGTCAGTTCTTCCGGGTGGTCGCGGACCAACGTAGGGGTCACGCTCAGGACTCCCACTCCGTGGGATTCCAGCAGGAGGCGGCGGCGGAGGGTGGCGCGGTATTCCGTGATGCCCAGGTGGTATTCCGCCGAGTCGACCTCCAGGGCCACGCCCTCGTAGGGCCAGTAGGCGTCCGGGCGGGCCAGGAAGGTGCCCGTGGGGGTGCGGAGTGTGGGGTTCCAGAGGGGGTCCGGGATGCCCGCGCGGAGGAGGGTGTCGCGGGTTTCGCCCTCGGCGATGGAGCCGATGCCGACGCGGAGGTCGTCAAGGACCGCGCGGGCCGCGGGGTTGCGCAGGGCGTGGGAGGCGTGGAGTTCGGCGCGGAGGTCGTCCGGGTGGCAGCGGCCCCGCTGGACGGTGCTGACCAGCAGTGTGCGGATCCGGTCGGGTGAGGGCTCGTGGGCGGCGAAGTCGGCGGCTGCGCGGACCGCGCGGACGCAGGGGATGCCTTCGCCGCGCAGGGTCGGTGGCCAGCGGCGGGTGGTGTGGAGGCGGACGTACGAGCGGTCACGGAGCCGGCGGTCCGCGCCGACCAGGACGTCGGCCCGGTCGGTGCGGGCGCCGCGTACGCCGTAGATGGCCAGGACCGCCTCGCCCGTCAGCGCGGCGGTGTGGCCCGACATGACGGAGGCACCCCTGGCCGCGAACAGGACCGCCGCCAGCAGTTGTTGCCAGATGTCCGGCTTGCCTGTCTGTATCAGGACGACACCCGGCAGCAGCCGTTGCCAGGGGCCGCCCGGTGCGCAGCGGCGGGTCGCCGTGCTGGAGGCCAGGCCGGTGGCGCACAGCTGGCCGGTGGTCGCCAGGCGCTGTTGGGTACGGGCCAGGCGGTCGATCGCCTCGGTGTCCGCTGTCGTGGGTTTCGGCATGGACGGGTTCTGCCCAACCGTGACTCTGCGTAGCCAAAATCGTGGAAAGTTGATGCCTTGCGTGGTGTGGGGTGCGTTCAGTGCCCGTTGAGCGCCGGGAGCAGATGCTTCTCCTCGTACGCGAAGTGCTCGTCCAGGTCCGCGGCGAGCCTCTCCAGTTCCTCTCGGAGAGCCTCGGGCGTGGCCGGCGGATCCAGTCGGAGCTTCGTCAGCGCCGCCGAGACCGCGCGGTGGTCCGCACGCAGGCGCTCCAACACCGGTGCGAGCTCCGGGAATTGCCGGCCGAAGGCCGTGAACGCGCCGTCCTCGGCGGTGTGGTGCATGCCCAGCGACTCGCAGAAGCTCAGGCAGTGCAGCAGCAGCCCTTCGTCGGGAGAGGGCGACGGGGAGGAGGCGCCGGCGCGGAGCGCCGTCAGCTCGGCCCGGAGCTGGGCGTGGACGCGTACGAGCTCCTCGCCTATCGCCCGGTTCCGCGCCGGGTCCGTCAGGCTCAACGGATACAGGGCGATCACCGGGATCGTGCGGTCCGTGCCCGCCTGGTACGCCGCGAAGCCCGGGTCCCGCGCGGCCTGGAGAGCGAACAGGCGGTCGCGCTCCTCGCCTCGGAGCGGTTCGGCGCGGGCCGAGAACGTGTCGACGCCGCCCTCCTCCTTACCGATCTCGACGGTCACCCGGTTGTCCGCGAGCAGGTTGAAGTACCAGCCCGGATGCGTCGGGCCACCCGCGTTGGACGCGAAGACCAGGAGCCGTTGGCCGTCGCGCGCGTACGCGGTGGGGTTCGTACGGCGCTTGCCGGTCCTCGCGCCCAGCGTCGTCAGCAGGACGAGCGGTGCCCCCTCGAACATGCCGCCCACCCGGCCGCCGTTGGTCCGGAACTCCTCGATGATCAGCTGGTTGAACTCCTGAGGTGTGGGGCTCTGCGGGGTGCCGCGGTCGCTGTGCTGTGCGGGGTCGGTCATGAGGTGGCCTCTCCGGATACGCTCGGCGCTCGACCAGAAGACGCATTTGCTTTGCAAGCAAAGATGCTTTGAACTCAAAGCTATGGAGGGGCGGTACGGATGTCAACCGGCAGCCGGCGGCACGACGACAACCCCGACGAGCCCAACAGCCCCGAAGACCCCGACGGCCTCGGCGGCCTCGGCGTCGAGGACGGGATCCGTACGCTGTTGCTGCTCATGCCCCGGATGATCGGGCGCGTGAAGCGGATCAGAATCCCCGCGGAACTGGAGTCGTTCTCCCTCGCCCCCCGCCATCTGTCCCTCTTCGCCTTCCTCCTCTTCGACGGCCCGATGACCGTCAACACGCTCGCGACGCGCCTGGAGGTCGCCCCGGCGACGGTGAGCCTGATGGTCGGCGAGCTGAGCAGGCAGGGGATTCTGCGGCGCGAGGCCGACGAGAGCGACCGGCGGCGCACCATCGTCAGCATCAGCGACAAGCACCGGCCCGCCATCGACGGCTGGCTGGCGCGCGGGGCCGGGGCCTGGCGCAGGGCGCTGGAGCCGCTGACGCCCGCGCAGCGGCGCATGTTCGTCAACACCCTTGAGGCGTACGAGCGGGGGCTGGACGGCCCGGACGGCGACTTCTAGGCGGACGGCTCCACCTTTTACCGGATCGCGTTGAACGCCTTCGTACCGATCCACGTACTTGAGGGCACTCCCCCATGGTTGCTGGGTGTGTGGGCCGGGCGGTCCGGTTCACACACCCAGCCAGCGCCACACCCGGCCGGAGACCGTCCTCAGTGGACGACGTCGAAGACGTTCTTCTGCAGGCCGTTGGCATACACCTCGTGCTCGACCAGCCGCAGCTTCTGGGTGTCCTTGTCCGTGTCGCTGAACAGCCGCTTGCCCGCGCCGAGCAGGAGCGGGAAGACCAGCAGGTGGTATCGGTCGATCAGGCCGGCGTCCGAGAGGTTCCGGTTCAGGGTGGCGCTGCCGTGGACGATGATCGGGCCGCCCTCGGTCTTCTTCAGCGCGGCGACCTCGTCGAGCGACCGCAGGATCGAGGTCGGGCCCCAGTCAGAGACCAGTTCGTCGTCGGTGAGGGTGGAGGAGACCACGTACTTCGGCAGCACCTTGTACCGGGCGAAGTCTTCCATGCCGGGCCAGACCGGGCTGAACGCCTCGTAACTCGTTCTCCCCAGCAGCATGGCCGCGGCTTCCTCCTGCTCCCGGCCCTTGATCTCGTACGCCTCCGGGAGGAACTCCACGTCCTTGAAGGTCCAGCCCGAGTTCCGGTAACCCGGCTCGCCGCCCGGGGCCTCCACGACTCCGTCGAGCGAGACGAAGGCGGTGGTGATCAGTGTGCGCATCGAAGGTCTCCTGGGTGGTGAGTGCTGGTGGGTGATGGGTGCGGCAGTTGCGTCTGATTGACCGGGCAGCGCCTCGAAACTCATCGGTCAGCCGCCCAGCGCATGCGAGATCGTATAGATCAGCAGACCCGCCAGCGCACCCACCACCGTGCCGTTGATACGGATGAACTGCAGGTCACGGCCGATGTGGGCCTCGATCTTCTTCGACGTGTGCTTTCCGTCCCAGCTCGCGACGGTGTCGGAGATCAGTGACGTGATCTCGCCCCTGTACGTCGTCACGACGTAGTCCGCCGCGTCCTCCACCCAGCCCTCCAGCTTCCGCTGGAGCCTCTCGTCCGTCGCCAGGCGGGCGCCGAGCGAGAGGAGGGAGGCACGGGCGCGCAGGCGCAGTTCGCTGCGGTCGTCCTCGGCCGCCGCGATGATCATCGCGCGTACGGAGGACCACGCCGACGCGATGATGTCCTGCACCTCCGGGCGGGCCAGCAGCTCCGACTTGAGGCGCTCGACGCGTGCCCGCGTCTCCGTGTCCGACTGGAGGTCGGAGGCGAAGTCCTTGAGGAAGCGGTCGATCGCGCCGCGCGCCGGGTGGCTCGGCATGTCACGCATCTCCGTGACGAAGCGCAGCAGTTCCTTGTAGACGCGGTCGCCGATCCTGCGGTCGACGAAGCGCGGCGTCCAGCCGGGCGCGCCTCCCTGGACGGCGTCCATCACCGAGTCGCCGTGCTCGACCAGCCAGTCGTGCGCGCGGGCGCAGATCAGGTCGACGGCGCGGTGGTGGGCGCCGTCCTCGACCACGCGTTCCAGCGTCTTCCCTATGCCGGGGGCGACCTCCACGGCGTCCGCGCGGCGGGTGATCGCCTCGCCCACGACCGCCTGGACGTCGCTGTCCCGCAGGACGGTCAGCGCGCCCCGCAGGGCCGTGGCCAGTTCGGCGGTGACGCGGTCGGCGTGGGCGGGGTCGGCCAGCCAGGCGCCGAGCCGGCCGCCTATGCCGAGTCCGCGCAGCCGGGTCCGTACGACATCGCCGGAGAGGAAGTTCTCCCCCACGAACGAGCCGAGGGAGGCGCCGAGTTGATCCTTCTTGTTCGGGATGATCGCGGTGTGCGGGATCGGCAGGCCGAGCGGGTGGCGGAAGAGGGCCGTGACGGCGAACCAGTCCGCCAGGGCGCCCACCATGCCCGCCTCGGCCGCCGCCGCCACGTACGCGGGCCAGCCGGTGACGCCCGAGTTCTTCGCCCAGGTGGCGAGGATGTAGATGAGCGCGACGAAGAGCAGCAGGCCGGTCGCGGTGGCCTTCATACGGCGGACGCCGCGCCGCTTCTCCTCGTCGGCGGCGGTGAAGCCGAGCGGGGAGAACGGCGAACGCCTGCCGGGGCCGGAGCCCAGGGCGAAGGCTCCTGCGCCCCCGTCCGTAATCGCCTCCGCCCCCGGCTCCGCGTCCGGACGTGCGGCGGAGACGGCCGTCGCCGACCTGCCCGCCGGGCCGCCGGCCACGCCCGTACGAGCCCTGTCACTCCCTGCCGCCCCGGACCCCGTCGTGCTGTCCGGATCAGCCGGATCGCGTCGTTCCATTCACTCCACCCATCCGCGTACGTGCCCGCCGTGACCTACCGTCCCGTACCCAAAACCGGCCCGCCAACGGGACCCCTCACCCATCTGTGCGCATTGTCCCTACCTCTGGTACTCCCGGGACGCATCCCGAGTTCCCGCGCCATGCCGGATGATGTCCTTTGTACGTAGGTGTGAGGGAGTCACGGGGGACATGAACAGACAACGGGGATTCGTCCTGCTCGCGGGCCTTATGACGGTCGTGGCACTGGTGGTCGCCACGATATTCGCCGCGGTCGGCGCGCTGGGCGGTGACGGGGGCTCCGACCAGGGCCGCCGTGACCAGGCAGCCGCGTCCGGAAGCGGCGCGGGCGCCCGTACGCCCGTGGGGTCCGCGGCGCCCGCGTCCGCCGACGCGTGGATCGGGACCTGGGCCGCCGCGCCGGCGGGGGTCGAGCCCGGGGTACCGAACGGCCACGCCGGGCGTTCCATCCGTAACGTCGTCCACACCAGCATCGGCGGCACCGCCGCCCGCATCACGCTCTCCAACCTCTTCAGCCGCGAAGCCCTGCTCATCGGCCACGCCTCGATCGCCGTCTCGCACAGCAACGACGGCGACGACCACGGCCGACATGAGAGCCCGAGCGCAGCCCCCGGCACCATGCGCCTCATCACCTTCGGTAAGAAGACGTCCGTCGTCATCCCGCCCGGCGGGCGCGTCGTCAGCGATCTCGTACGGCTCCGGGTGCCCTACGACACCGACCTCCTGGTAACGGTCCACACGCCCGCGCCCGGCGGCCCCGTCACGTACCACCCGCGCGCCCTGCGACCCTCGTACACGGCCGTGGGCGACCGTACGCGGGACCTCGGCGGCGCCGCGTACACCGAGAGCGCCCCGGTCTGGCGCTACCTCACCGCCGTCGACGTGCTCAACCGGCGGGCGCGCGGCTCGGTCGTCGTCATCGGCGACTCGATCACGGACGGCATCGGCTCCTCCTACGGCGCCGGCCACCGCTGGACCGACGTGCTGGCGGACCGGGTGAGCGGCAGTGGCCTGGGCGTACTCAACGCGGGCATCAGCGGCAATCGCGTCCTGCGCCCCAGCCTCGCCGCCGGGAAGGGGCCCAGTGCCCTCGCCCGCTTCGGGCGGGACGTCCTGGGGCAGGCGGGGACCGAGGTCGTCTTCGTCGAACTCGGCATCAACGACATCATCCGCCGGCCGAACGAGACCGACCCGGACCGGATCACCGCCGGGCTGAAGTCCCTCACCCGGCAGGCGCACGCGTGGGGGCTGCGGGTCGTCGGCTCGACGCTCACGCCCTTCGGCGGCAACCCGCGCCACACCGACCGGCTGGAGGCCGTGCGGGACCGGGTGAACGACGCCATCCGGTCGGGCGAAGTCTTCGACAGGACCGTCGACTTCGACCGGCTGCTGCGCGATCCGTACGCTCCCGACCGGCTGCGGCCGGACTACGACTCGGGCGACGGTCTGCACCCGAGCGACAACGGATACGCGGCCATGGGGCGCTTCGTCGGCATCGAGGACCTGGTGGGCAAGGAGCCCGCACTGCTCTGAGCGCGTCCCAGGGATCAGTCGAGTTCTTTGCGGAGCCTGTCCTTCTCCAGCTCCGCCTTCTTGCGCTCCTCCTTGAGACGGCGCTTCTCCGCCGACCTCATCTTGCGCTCCACCCCCACGCCGCCCATCAGCGCGAACCCCGTGATGACCACCCGCGGCGAGCCGGGGCTCAGCTCCGTGGTCTCCCCGCTCTCCCCGAAACCGCCCATCAGGCTCAGGCCGCGCACCGTGACATCCATGTCCGGCGGGATGACGACATGGATGCCGCCCATCAGCGCGAAGCAGCGGATGGACGCCTCTCGCTCCTCGAACCGCGCCTCACGCAGGTCGATCTGGCCGCCGCCCATCATCGTGAAGGCGTGGAACCGCCGGCCCACCGTCCAGGTGCCCTTGCGGTTGAACCCTCCCCAGAAGGAGACGGCGGCACGGGACGTCGCGCGTCCCCGGCCGATCCACGTCGCCCACCGGCCCGCGCCCTCGACGCTACGCGCGGGCGACAGGTCGGCCGTCGAGCCCGGCGCGGGCAAGTCCCTGACCAGCGGCTGGAGTTCACCGTGCGTACGGGCCTTGTACGCCGCGTCCAGGCGGGTGTCGAACTCCTCCATGTCGATGCGCCCTTCGGACAAGGCATCGCGCAGCAGTTCGGCGACACGCTCGCGCTCGGAGTCCGAGGCGCGCATCTCAGGAAGTTCACTCGTCATGTTGTCAGCCTAGTCAAAGGTGAGGCGGACGTCACAGCGCAGTGACCCCAGTAGCCTCCTCGCCCACCGCGGGATCCGGGACCTTTCCTCTGGAGAGCATCTTCGCGATCACCGACTCGATGTCGGGCTCCCGCACCGACAGGTCCATCAGCGGGTAGTCCGCCGCGATCCGCGCCACCAGCGGCGCCGCCGACGCCGCGGCCGGGAAGGCGAGCCACTGCCGCGGCCCCTCCACCTTCACCACCCGTGCCCCCGGCAACTCGACCGGCGGCAGTTCGCGTTCGAGGTCGACCACCAGGGTCCGCTCGCTCTCGCCCACCTCGTGCAGCCCGGCGAGCGCCCCGTCGTACACGAGCCGCCCGTGGTCGATGACCATGACCCGCGCGCACAGCTGCTCGATGTCCGTCAGGTCGTGCGTGGTCAGCAGCACCGTCGTACGGCGCTCCGCGTTCAGATCCCGCAGGAACTCACGGACCCTGGCCTTGGAGATCACGTCCAGGCCGATCGTCGGCTCGTCGAGGTAGAGCACCTCGGGGTCGTGGAGCAGCGCCGCCGCGATGTCGCCGCGCATCCGCTGGCCGAGCGAGAGCTGCCGTACGGGAACGTCCAACAGCTCGCCCAGCTCCAGCAGTTCGACGCAGCGCTCCAGATTCTCCCGGTACCGCTTGTCGGGGATGCGGTACATACGGTGCACCAGCCGGTACGAGTCGATCAGCGGCAGGTCCCACCACAGGGTCGTGCGCTGGCCGAACACCACGCCGATCCGGCGCGCCAGCCTCGTACGCTCGCGCGACGGGTCGATCCCGGCGACCCGCAGCCGGCCCGCGCTCGGCGTCAGGATGCCGGTGAGCATCTTGATGGTGGTCGACTTCCCGGCACCGTTGGGGCCGATGTAGCCCACCATCTCGCCGCGTGCCACGCGGAAGCTGATGCCGTCGACCGCGCGCACCTGATGGCGCTCGCGGCGCAGCACGCCCGCCTTCCGCCGTACGTCGAAGACCTTCTCGATGCCGTCCAGTTCGATGAAACCGGAGCCGTCCGAATCCATTGCGCGTCCCTCTCCAGGCCGAGTTCCCCAGCGGTCCTAACTTCCCGTACTCCGGTACGCCCGCAGCCCCACCCGCCACGCCAGCCCCGCCAGCGCGCAGCACCCCACCGCCACCACCGGCGGCAGGAAGGCGGCCCAGTCCGGCAGCCCCAGCGGATCGTCACGGTCCATCACGTACAGCGCGGGCATCCAGTTGACGAAGGCGAGCGGCACCACGAACGTCACCCCGCGCACCAGGTCCTTCGCGAAGACCGTGGGCGGGTACTGGAGCAGTGTGGTCCCGCCGTACGTGAAGGAGTTCTGCACCTCGGCGGCGTCCTGCGCCCAGAACTGGAACGCCCCGCCCGCGACGAACACAGACGCGAAGATCACCGCACCGCTGAGGATCATCATCGGGACCATCGCCACCTTGAGCGGGGTCCACGCGATGTCGAGCGTCGTCAGCGCGTATCCGAGCACCAGCAGGCCCTGGACGATACGGCCGAGCCGCCGCAGCGCGAACCTGTCCGCCGCGACCTGCGCGAGCACCGGCGCCGGGCGCACCAGCAGGGTGTCCAGCGTGCCGTCCCTGACCCGGCGGCCGAGCCGGTCCATCGACCCGAAGGCAAGGTCGGCGAGGCCGAAGGCGGCGCCCGCCGCGCCGTACAAGAAGGCGACCTCGGGCAGCGAGTAGCCGCCCAGCTGGTCGACATGGGAGAACATCAGCAGGATCGTGACGAAGTCGAACGCGGTCGCCGCGAAGTTCCCGAAGGCGGTCATGGCGAACGACGCGCGGTAGGCCATCGTCGACCGCATCCACATGGCCACGATCAGGCCGTACGCGCGCAGCCCCTCCCACAGAGCCGAGCGCGACCACTCCCGGTCGAACGTCCGTTCCGACGACACTCCGTCAGCCACCCTGCACCACCACCCTTCGCGTCGCCACGGACTGGAGCAGCCGCCCCAGCGCCAGCAGCGCCAGCGCCCACCCGGCCTGGAACGCGAACGCCCCGACCAGCCCCCACCCCGTGTGCCGCCCCAGGAAGACGTCCGCCGGGATCTGGAGCAGCGACGACCACGGCAGCGCCCTCGCGACCTCGCCCAGCAGCCCGGGGAAGAGTGTCAGCGGCAGCAGCATCCCGGAGAAGAACATCCCCGCCAGGAAGGTGATCTGGCCGACTCCCGCGCCGTCCAGCAGCCAGAAAGCCGACAGGGCGACCAGGAAGCGCACGGCGAAGCTGACCACGACGCCCAGGAACACGGAGCAGAGGAACGCGGCCCAGACCAGCGGGTTCTCGGGCAGCGACAGCTCGAAGGCGAGCGCGCCGAGCGCCATCGGTACGATCCCGCGTCCCAGCAGATGGAACGCGGCGCGCCCCAAGTCGCTCGCCAGCCACCACAGTTGGAGATCCGCAGGCCGGTAGAGATCGA
Source organism: Streptomyces sp. NPDC058665 (assembly GCF_042714995.1). Taxonomy (NCBI): domain Bacteria; kingdom Bacillati; phylum Actinomycetota; class Actinomycetes; order Kitasatosporales; family Streptomycetaceae; genus Streptomyces; species Streptomyces sp. NPDC058665. The sequence continues at coordinate 37,575 of NZ_JBHXRX010000011.1, read as the reverse complement.
TCGCCACGTCGCCGGTGCGGATACGGTCCATCAACTCGTCCTCGAAGCCGCCGCCCATCATCGCGCAGGTCATCAGCAGCGACTGGCCGATCCAGACGTAGGTGACCGCCTGCGAGAGGTCGTAGCCGCCGAGCTGGGGTCGCTGCTCCCAGAGCGCCGTGTAGGTGTACGCCACGATGAAGCCGAAGACGGTGTTGGTGAACACCCCCGCGGCCGTGGCGGTCCGGTACGTCGCGTAGCGGCGGAACCCGCCCGCCGCGACGACCGCGTACAGACGCACGTCAGCACTCCCCCTCGGCCCCGTTACGTGTGGTCTCCCCGTGCCGTTTCCGCAGTACGGCACCAAAGCGCCCGACCCTAGCCCAAGAGGGTCACCCACCGCGAGCGGTTATCCGGTCGGTGGCCCCGGGTCCGTTTCGACCGTGTTTCATGGTGCCGCGACCGAATCACCCGGATAGCCCGTAACTACCGATTCGACCCGGCCGAGGAGCCTCCGCACACATGAGCGACGCGCAGCAGCAGGGCTGGCCCCCGCGCGACCCGACCGACCACGGCCGCGGCGAGGGACCGGGCGGCGGCCCCGGCGGCGGGACACTCACCGGCGGGCGCGCCGCGCGCAAGGCCGCCCGCAAGGCCCGCCGCAAGCGCTCCGGCTGGCGCCGGATCTTCCCCACCTGGCGCATGCTGCTCGGGGGGTTCCTGTTCTGCGCGTTCGTGCTCATCGGCGGCTTCATCGCCGGCTACACGCTCGTCCAGATCCCCGCCGCCAACGTCGCCGCCGTCGCCCAGTCCAACGTGTATCTGTACGGGGACGGCAGCCAACTGGCGCGCGACGGCGAGGTCAACCGCGAGAACGTGCCGCTCTCCCACATCCCGAAGAGCGTTCGCCGCGCCGTACTCGCCGCCGAGGACCGGGACTTCTACAACGAACCCGCCATCGACCCGCAGGGCATGGTCCGCGCCGCCTGGAACACCATGACCGGCAAGGGCACCCAGGGCGGCTCCACGATCACCCAGCAGTACGTCAAGAACTACTACCTCGCGCAGGAACAGACCCTCGTGCGCAAGGGGAAGGAGTTCTTCATCGCCATCAAGCTCAACCGCGAGGAGAGCAAGGCGCAGATCCTGGAGGGCTACCTCAACACCAGCTACTTCGGGCGCAACGCGTACGGCATCCAGGCCGCCGCACAGGCCTACTACAGCAAGGACATCCAGGACATCGACACAGCGGAGGGCGCCTTCCTGGCCGCGCTGCTCAACGCGCCCAGCGCGTACGACGTCGCCCTGCACCCGGAGAACACGGGGCAGGCGGAGGGCCGTTGGAACTATGTGCTCGACGGCATGGTCAAGGAGAACTGGCTCTCCCCCGCCGACCGCGACGCCATGGTCTTCCCGCTGCCCGGCAAGGCCAAGCCGTCCACCGGCCTGTCGGGGCAGCGCGGTTACATCGTCCAGGCGGTCGAGGACTATCTCACGGAGAACAAGATCCTTGACGACAAAACCCTCGCCAGCGGCGGCTACCGCATCACCACCACGCTCCAGCGGCCGAAACAGAGGGCACTGGTCGACGCGGTGGACGAACAGGTGACGTCGAAGGTCGACACCAAGCGCGCGGCCGACCGCAACGTACGCGTCGGCGGCGTCTCCATCGCCCCCGCCACCGGCGAGGTCGTGGCCATGTACGGCGGCATCGACTACACGCGGCAGTACGTCAACAACGCCACCCGCCGCGACTACCAGGTCGGCTCCACCTTCAAGCCGTTCGTGTTCGCGGCAGCCGTCGAGAACGACTCACACACCCAGGACGGCGAACAGATCACCCCCAACACCGAGTACGACGGCACCAACAAGCGCATGGTGGAGGGGCCCGACGGGTCCACCGGGTACGACCCGGCCAACGAGGACGACGTCTCGTACGGCCCCGTCAGCGTCAGTGAGGCCACCGACAAGTCCGTCAACGCCGTGTACGCGCAGATGGCACAGGACGTCGGCCCGAGCCGGGTCCGCGACACCGCGGTCCGCCTCGGCATCCCCGACGACACCCCCGACCTCACGGCGTCCCCGTCCATCGCGCTCGGCCCGGCCACGGCGAGCGTGCTCGACATGACGGAGGCGTACGCGACGCTCGCCAACCACGGCCGGCACGGCACGTACACGATGGTCTCGGAGATCACCAAGGACGGTGCGACCGTCGAAGTGCCGCGCGGGCGGCAGACACAGGCCGTCAGCCGACAGGCCGCCGACACCACCACGGCGATCCTCCAGAGCGTCGTGGAGGGCGGTACGGGCACGGCGGCCCAGACCGCCGGCCGTCCGGCGGCCGGCAAGACGGGGACGGCCGAGGACGACAAGGCGGCCTGGTTCGCCGGCTACACGCCCGACCTGGCGACCGTCGTCGCGATCATGGGCGCCGACCCCGAAACGGCGCGCCAGAAGCCGCTGTACGGCGCGCTCGGCCTGGCGCGCGTCAACGGGGGCGGGCCGCCCGCGCAGATCTGGGGCCAGTTCACGGCGGCGGCGCTGGAGGGCACCGCCGCCACGGACTTCGAACTGACGCTGGAGGACGGCGTGGACGAGATCACCCCGCCGGACGACGAGTCCGGCAGCCCCGAACAGCCCGCGTCACCGGGCCGGTCGGAGAGTCCGGGCTCCCCGGACCAGCCCGCGGCGCCCGGCCGGACGGGGGGACAGAACGCGGGCGCGGCGCAGGGCCGGAGCGAGGGCGCCGACACCGGCGGAAACGAGGGCCAGGCCCAGGGCCAGGCGCAAGGCCAGACCTCGGGAGGGACCGACGGCGGCGGAGGCGGTACGGACGGCGGCCAGGGCGACGGCGGTGCGCAGGGCCAGAGCGAGGGCCGGACGAACGGCCTGACCGACGGGCTCATCGGGGGCGGAGGCGACAACGGGGGCGGCGGCGCGGCGGACGGATCCACGGGCAACGGCCCACCCCGCACCTCACGCCCCCGCGAGTAACGCCCGCGTCCGGGGCTTAGGGCGTGTTTGAGAAGTCCCGTCTGGCCCACGACGCCTGGCACGCGCGCTCGCCGCGTTGTCGGAGTCATCCAAGTACGTCCGGTCCATCTACGGGGTTGATCCTCCGCCTTGCGATCGCACGCACCAGACGCCGTAGGCCCCGCCCTTGCGGGCGGACGACGCTACTTCTAAAACACGCCCTAATGGCCGGACGTCGCCTTGAGGCCCACCACGGCCACCAGCAGCAGACAGACGAAGAAGATCCGGGCGGCGGTCGCCGGTTCGCCGAGGACCGCCATGCCGACGACGGCCGCGCCGGCGGCGCCGATCCCGACCCAGACGCCGTACGCCGTGCCGATCGGCAGCGTCCTGGCGGCGTGCGAGAGCAGCAGCATGCTGGCGACGATTCCGGCGCCGGTGAAGAGACTCGGCCACAGCCGGGTGAATCCGTCGGTGTACTTCATTCCGATCGACCAGCCCACTTCGAGCAGACCGGCGACAACGAGCAGGACCCAGGCCATGACGGCACCTCCGAGCGAAACGCGGACAACGGGTGCGTCGTCTTTCGTTTGACCCGGTACGGCGCGTCTCGTCGGGGTCCGGCAAACCTAGCAAAGAGACACCGGAAGGGCCTGGTGACGATGGTCACCAGGCCCTTCCGTGGAGCCTTGTCAGAGTCAGGGTCAGAGATAGAGCCCCGTGGAGTCCTCCGACCCCTCGAACCGGTCCGCCGCCACCGCGTGCAGGTCCCGTTCCCGCATCAGTACGTAGGCCACGCCCCGGACCTCGACCTCGGCGCGGTCCTCGGGGTCGTACAGCACCCGGTCCGCGGGCTCGACCGTCCGCACGCTCTGCCCGACGGCGACCACCTCGGCCCAGGCCAGGCGCCGCCCGACCGCCGCGGTCGCCGGGATGACGATGCCGCCGGACGAACGCCGCTCGCCCTCCGGGATGTCGGTCCTGACCAACACCCGGTCGTGCAGCATCCGGATGGGCAGCTTGTCATGGGAGGAGTGGTGGGAATTGTTGCTCACACCCACGAATTTACCCGCCCGAAGCCGTGCCGTACGCCGGAGGGGTGGTCCCGTCCTCAGCGCCGGCGGCGGCGCGGGCGGCGCGCGGAGACCGCGAGCAGCCCGACCAGTCCGACGACGACCAGCGCCACCGGAACGACCCGCTCCAGCCTCGGGGCGCCGTCGTCCGAGACGAACCTGCCCTTCACACCCGCCACCGTGCGATTCACCGCGACGTACGCCCTGCCCGCGGTCTGGTCCACCCGGGAGACCATCCGAGCCTTCGCGTCGCCCACGATCGTCTGCGGGTGCACCCGCACGCCGATCTCGTCGAGCGTCTCGGCGAGCTGGTCGCGCCTGCGGACGATGTCCGCCTCGATCTGCGCAGGGGTCCTGGCATCCGACACCGCTGCCTCCGTCGTCATGTCCGGTTGGTTGGTCCTTCGATCCTTCGCCTACCCGGACAGTCTGTCAGCTCCACCGCCCTCGCACTCCGCGGCGCTACTACGCTCGGGCCGATACACCTGCCCGCCCCCGTACCGAGGAGAACCATGAGCGAGCGACTTCAGCCCGGCGACACCGCCCCCGCCTTCACCCTGCCCGACGCCGACGGCAACGACGTCTCGCTCGCCGACCACAAGGGGCGCAAGGTCATCGTCTACTTCTACCCGGCCGCGCTCACCCCCGGATGCACCAAGCAGGCCTGCGACTTCACCGACAACCTCGACGTGCTGGCCGGCGCCGGCTACGACGTCATCGGGGTCTCGCCCGACAAGCCGGAGAAGCTCGCCAAGTTCCGCGACAAGGAGAACCTGAAGGTCACCCTGGTCGGCGACACCGACAAGTCCGTCCTCGCCGCGTACGGCGCCTTCGGCGAGAAGAAGCTCTACGGCAAAACGGTGACGGGTGTTATCCGCTCGACGGTCATCGTCGACGAGGAGGGCAAGGTCGAGCAGGCGCTCTACAACGTCCGGGCCACCGGCCATGTCGCGAAGATCATTAAGGATCTCGGCATCTGACGGCCGGGGCCGGCCGGAGCCGCCCGTCGTGCGGCTCCGGCTTGCGGCCGTCACAGCGGCGCGGAGGCTTTCCCTAGGGACGGACGTCCCCGAAGACAGGCCCTGGGAAAGGAAACCGGCCCATGACGGAGCCCGCGCGCGACCAGGCTGCCGACTCCCCGGCGTCCCGACGCCACCCGGCGCTCTTCCGTGCGCGCCGGCGCCGTAAGAACCCCCCGCTGCGCAGGTCCGACATCACCGTCACCGACGAGGCTGCGGTCCAGCGGGCGGTGAAGGCGGCCGCGCTGGGCAACGCCATGGAATGGTTCGACTTCGGGATCTACAGCTATCTGGCCGTCACCATCGGCCATGTCTTCTTCCCCTCCGGCAACGCCACGGTCGAACTGCTCTCCTCCTTCGCGACCTTCGCGGTGGCCTTCCTCGTACGACCACTCGGCGGCATGTTCTTCGGCCCTCTGGGTGACCGCATCGGCCGCAAGAAGGTCCTGGCCATGACCATGATCATGATGGCGGTCGGCACCGGCACGATCGGGCTGATCCCCTCGTACGCGTCGATCGGCTTCTGGTCCCCCGTTCTGCTGATCCTCTTCCGGCTGGTGCAGGGGTTCTCCACCGGCGGCGAGTACGGCGGCGCTTCCACCTTCATCGCGGAGTACGCCCCCGACAAACGGCGCGGATTCTTCGGCAGCTTCCTCGAATTCGGCACCCTCGCCGGCTACGTCGGCGCGGCCGGGCTCGTCACCGCGCTCACCGCCGTGCTCGGCTCCGCGGGCATGGAGGCCTGGGGCTGGCGCGTACCGTTCCTCGTCGCCGCGCCGCTCGGGCTCATCGGCCTCTATCTGCGGCTGAGGCTGGACGAGACCCCCGCGTTCACGAAGATGGAGCAGGACACGGTCCAGGCGACCGAGGCCGCCGATCTGGTCGAGACCAGCACCGCGTCCGATCTCGGCAGGATCTTCCGCGACCACTGGCCGAGGCTGATCCTCTGCGTCTGCCTCGTCGGCGCGTACAACGTCACCGACTACATGCTGCTGTCCTACATGCCGACGTATCTCTCCGACCAACTCCACTACAGCGACACCCATGGGCTGCTCATCCTGCTCGGCGTCATGGTCGCCCTGATGGGGATGATCAGCCAAGTGGGCCGTCTCAGCGACCAGTTCGGCCGCAAGCCGCTCCTGATGGCGGGGATGCTCGGGTTCTTCGTCCTCTCCCTTCCGGCGTTCCTGCTGATCCAGCAGGGCGGTTATCTCGCGATCGTCACCGGGATGGCGATGCTGGGGCTCTCCCTGGTCTGCCTCCTCGGCACGATGTCGGCGGCCCTGCCGGCGCTCTTCCCCACGAGCGTCCGCTACGGCTCCCTGTCGGTCGGCTACAACCTCTCGGCGTCCCTCTTCGGCGGTACGACCCCGTTCGTGATCACCGGTCTCATCAGCCTCACCGGCGACAATCTGATGCCCGCGTACTACGCGATGTTCGCGGCCCTGATCGGCGTCGCCGCGGTGGCCTGTATGACGGAGACGGCGGGCCTGCCGCTGGAGGGATCGCCACCGTCGGTGGGGACGCGGGAGGAGGCGGCGGAACTGGTCCTTTTGCAGGCGCAGGCGCAGGCTTCCGTGCGGTCGTCGTGAGGCGTGGTGTCGTTCTGAGGTTCTGAGGCGTGGGCATGACTTGATCCTCCTCCGTCGCCGCGAGGCACGACCCGAGTTCTCCACATTCCGGTCGTGACCATCCGATTAACGGTTCGTTACTCCGTACGGGAGCGCGAACGTGCGGCCGGATACGGGGCGGAGGAACGATACGGGTGAGATACACACGTGAAGCACTGCGAGAGGCGGCTCGCGCGACCACCAACTTGGACGAGGCTCTGCGCTGGTGTGGCAGAACGCCGACATCCAACAGCCGGCGCTATGCCCGCCAGAAGATGACCGAGTGGGGTATAGACACGACGCATTTCACCTCCGGGCGCGTCCGGCACACCGAGGAACGGCTACGGACGGCAGTTGCCGAGTCGACAAGCGTCAAAGGGGTGCTGAGACATCTGGGCATCAACCCGGTGGGCGGCAACCACTCACACATCAGCAGGCGCATCGCGACACTGGGTATTGACACGACGCATTTCAACCAGGCACGGCGGCAGGCCAAGCGGCCGAAAGAGAATCCACTCCTTCTCCGGACACCGGAGCACGGCCGCGTTCCCGGTAAGCGTCTGCGGCAGGAACTCATCCGTATCGGAACACCGGAGTTGTGCGCGATGTGCGGCATCGGGACTGTCTGGAACGGTCGGCCCTTGAGTCTTGAGGTCGACCACATCAACGGCGACTGGTGGGACAACCGCGCACCGAACCTCCGGTTGCTGTGCCCCAACTGCCACGCGGTGACCGACACGTATCGCGGACGGAAGCGCGGGGCCACGAGGTGAGCAACAAGTACCCACGAGAGACACTGGAGCGAATTGCCGCCGAATCCACCAGTCTTGTCGACCTGATGCGTCGGGTGAACGCCCCCTTGGGAAGCATCCCACGCAGATATCTGCGTCAGAGGCTGGAGTTGTACGGAATCGACACCTCGCACTTCACCGACGAGCCGCTGCCAGTTCGAGAACGACGCAGCTACTCGAAGGAGCGGCTGCAAGAGGCAGCGGCGCATTCGCACAGTATCCGGGAAGTGTTGGAGTACCTGGGCTTCCCACCGGACGACAGCCCCTACGGCCATATACGCAAGAGGCTCGATCAGTTGGGCATCGACACGTCGCATTTCGCCGAAGGACGGAGCGGCCCGAAGCTACTCCCCAGAGACGAACTGACCAGCGCCGTAGCGAAATCCAACAGCATCGCCGGAGTACTGCGCATCCTGGGTATACCCGTCAACGAAACCGGCCGTAAGCAGGTCGATCGCAGCTTGGTGGCCCACTCCATCTCCATCAGTCATTTCGCCGGGCAGGGGCACTTCCGTGGTGTCGCTTCCCGCTACCGGAAGTCGGCGCAAGAGATCCTGACCCGCCTCGCGCCCGGCTCTCCGCGGGTGAGGACCGCACAACTGAGGCGCGCTCTCGACGATCTGGACATTCCACACACCTGTGCCGCGTGCGGCACCGGCGAGCTGTGGCAGGGAAGACGGCTCGTGCTGGAGATCGACCACATCAACGGCGATCGCTGTGACAATCGCCGCGAGAATCTCCGCTACCTCTGCCCGTCATGCCACAGCCAGACACGTACCCACTCGGGACGCGCTCTCGCTCGACAATTCACCTCCGGGCATCCGGCGACAGCAAGTACAGTAAGGGCGCGGACACGCGCCCGTACTCCAACTGGTAGAGAGGCTAGTCTTAGGAACTAGTAGTTGTCGGTTCGAATCCGACCGGGCGCACAAGGTATCGAGAGCCTGCAACCTTCGAAACGAAGGTTGCAGGCTCTTTGTCTGTTCTCGACGTCTGTTCTCGACGTCAGCCCAGCAGCTCCCGCACCGCCGGTACCAGCGCGCGGAAAGCCTTGCCCCGGTGGCTGATCGCGTTCTTCTCCGCCGGGGTCAGTTCCGCGCAGGTGCGGGTGTCGCCGTCCGGCTGGAGAATCGGGTCGTAGCCGAAGCCTCCCGTGCCCGAGGGGATGTGACGCAGGGTGCCGTGGAGTTGGCCTTCGGCCACCCGTTCCGTGCCGTCCGGGAGTGCGAGGGCCGCCGCGCAGGCGAAGTGGGCCGCGCGGTGTGGGGGTGTGATGTCGGAGAGCTGGGCCAGCAGCAGGTCGAGGTTGGCGCGGTCGTCGCCGTGGGTGCCGGACCAGCGGGCCGAGAAGATGCCGGGGGCGCCGCCGAGGACGTCGACGCAGAGGCCGGAGTCGTCGGCGACGGCCGGGTGGCCGGTCGCGCGGGCCAGGGCGTGGGCCTTGAGCAGGGCGTTCTCGGCGAAGGTGACGCCGGTCTCCTTGACGTCCGGGATGTCGGGGTAGGCATCCGCGCCGACGAGGTCGTGGGTGAGACCGGCGTCGGCGAGGATGGCCTTGAGCTCGGAGAGTTTCCCGGCGTTGCGGGTGGCGAGGATCAGACGCGTCATGCGCCGATTATCCGCCCCTGGCCGGGTGCTCCGTTACGGGGTTCGGCTACGGGGTGCAGACCTTGCCGATCTCGGTGGCCGCGTCCGTCACGGGCGTGAGGTCGGGGGTGGCGTCACCGTTCTCGATGGACTCACGGACCGTGCCGACGCCGGTGGTGAGGTCGTCGACTGCCTTGCCGAGGTCCGCGTTGTCGGTCTTGTCCTGGAGCTTGTCGAGCTCGGTGTCGATGTCGTCCAGGGCCTCCTGGGCCTGCGTCGGGTCGTCCGCCGCGGTGGAGATCGCCTGCTGGAGCTTGTCCACGCTGGTGGCTATGGCGTCGGCGGTCTGGACGCAGTCGAGTGCCTTGTCGAGTGCGCCACAGCCGGCGGCTCCCGTGAGCGTGAGCAGGACGGCGGCTATGGTCACCGCGGTGCGTCGGCGCGAGGCCATGGGTCGGTTCCCTCTCTTGGTACGGAAGGGCGTACGGGCAGGTCCGTACGCCCCTGAGTCGCGACTGTAACGACGCGGCACCGGCGTACTTGGTTGCTTCTTTACCTGTCGAGGGCCTCTTCGAGCACCGCGGTCTGGAGGGTGGCGAGTTCCGCGCAGCCGCCGGCGGCGAGGTCGAGGAGGGCGCCGAGTTCCTTGCGGTCGAAGGGCTCGGCCTCGGCGGTGCCCTGTACTTCGACGAAGCGGCCGTCGCCGGTGCAGACGACGTTCATGTCGGTGTCGGCGCGCACGTCCTCCTCGTAACGGAGGTCGAGCAGCGGCGCGCCGTCGACGATGCCGACGCTGATCGCGGAGACGGTTCCGGTGATGGGCTGCCGGCCGGCCTTGACGATCTTCTTGGCCCTGGCCCACTCGACGGCGTCGGCGAGGGCGACGTACGCCCCGGTGATGGCTGCGGTGCGGGTGCCGCCGTCGGCCTGGAGAACGTCGCAGTCGAGGACGATGGTGTTCTCGCCGAGTGCCTTGAAGTCGATGACGGCGCGCAGTGAACGTCCGATGAGACGGGAGATCTCGTGGGTGCGTCCGCCGATCTTGCCGCGTACGGCTTCGCGGTCGCCGCGGGTGTTGGTGGAGCGGGGCAGCATCGAGTACTCGGCGGTGACCCAGCCTTCGCCGCTGCCTTTGCGCCAGCGCGGGACGCCTTCGGTGACGGAGGCGGTGCAGAAGACCTTGGTGTCGCCGAAGGAGATGAGTACGGATCCTTCGGCGTGCTTGCTCCATCCGCGTTCGATGGTGACGGGTCGGAGCTGTTCGGGGGTGCGGCCGTCGATTCGAGACATGGGTGTGAGCCTAACCGGACCTGGGACATGGGTGAGGGGCTCGTTCCGGTTCCCCGCCTTACCTGCGGTGGTTGTCCGGATCGGGCCCCTCGAACTCCTCAGTCGTTCACATCATGTCTTCGATGTCGGCGGCGATCGGGTCGGCGTCCGTACCGATGACGACCTGGATCGCGGTGCCCATCTTGACGACGCCGTGCGCGCCGGCGGCCTTCAGCGCGACCTCGTCGACCTTGCCCGGGTCCACGACCTCGGTACGGAGGCGGGTGATGCAGCCTTCGATCTCTTCGATGTTCTCGATCCCGCCGAGCCCGGCGACGATCTTCTCAGCCTTGCTGGCCATGTCCTGCTCCCTGCTGTTCAAGGGGTGGTGTCCCGGGTCACCGTGGATCCGATTTTTCACGTTAACGCACAGTTGGCCCATCTTCGCGGGCGGGTGATCGACCCATACCGAAAGATAACGGTCACCAGTGATACGCCTGCCGGGGCCCGGCCCCGGGAGCGTATCGCAACTGGTCTACACCACTGTGCCACGGGAGGACGCGGATGAGTTCGACGGGTGCCGACGCGTCAGCCCTCCCCCCGGTACCCCGGCGACGATGGTGGAACGGTCTCTTCCAGGGGCTCCAGAAAGTCGGGCGCAGCCTCCAACTGCCGGTCGCCGTACTCCCGGCGGCGGGTCTGCTGGTCAGTCTGGGCAATCTCTTCGACGCGTATCTGCACGGCGCCTTCTGGGACAAGACGACCGCGGTCTTCCTCCAGGGCGGAAACGCCATCCTGGACGGGAGCTTCGGTCTGCCGCTGCTCTTCTGTATCGGGGTCGCGATCGGCTTCGCCAAGAAGGCGGACGGATCCACCGCGCTCGCCGCCGTCGTGGGCTTCCTCGTCTACCACAACGTGCTGGTGGCGTTCCCGGCCGACGGCACGGTCACCGACGAACTCCCGGAGGGCAATCCGCAGAACCCCGGTGTGCTCGGCGGCATTCTGATCGGTCTGCTGACGGCGGTGGTCTGGCAGCGTTTCCACCGTACGAGGCTGGTGGACTGGCTCGGGTTCTTCAACGGCCGCCGCCTGGTGCCGATCCAGATGGCGTTCCTGGGGGTGGTCATCGGGGTGGCGTTCGGGCTGCTGTGGCAGCCGGTGGGTGACGGGCTGACGTCGTTCGCCAAGTCGCTGATCGATCTGGGCGCGTGGGGCGCGGGCATCTTCGGTGTCGCGAACCGGCTGTTGATCCCGATCGGGATGCACCAGTTCCTGAACACCTTCTTCTGGTTCCAGGCGGGCGAGTTCACGACGGCGGACGGGACCGTCGTACAGGGCGACCTGACGCGGTTCTTCGCCCAGGACCCGTCGGCGGGGCAGTTCATGTCGGGCTTCTTCCCGATCATGATGTTCGGCCTGCCGGCCGCCGCGCTCGCGATCACGCACTGCGCGCGGCCGGAGCGGCGCAAGCAGGTGGCGGGTCTGATGGTCTCGGTCGCCCTGACGTCGTTCGTGACCGGCGTCACGGAGCCGCTGGAGTTCTCGTTCATGTTCGCCGCGCCACTGCTGTACGGGCTGCACGCGCTGCTGACGGGTGCGTCGTTGGCGATCACCTGGGCGCTGGGGGTGCACGCGGGCTTCAGCTTCTCGGCGGGACTGATCGACTACGTCGTCAACTGGCATCTGGACACGAAGCCTTGGCTGATCATTCCGATCGGGCTCTGTTTCGCGGTCGTCTACTACGCGGTCTTCCGGTTCACGATCACGAGGTTCGACATCCCGACTCCGGGGCGGGAGCCGGAGGAGCTGGCGAAGGAAGCGGAGAAGGAGAACACGCAGAGCTAAGCGTGCAGAGCTGACCGCGGGCGGTCTCCGCCCGCCATGAGGGCCCTCGGACCGCCCGGTCCGGGGGTCCTTTTCGCACGTCCGCCGCACCCCCGCCGGCCCCCGCCCACACCCGGAAGCGCCGAGTCCAGATCGAGAGATTACGAAGCTTCCTTATTAAACCCTCACCATGCTACAACTGGTCTACACCACTCATAGGTGTAGACCACATGGCCGCGCGCCGTGTTCCCCGGGTCGCCGCCACTCCCCGTCTTCCCTGCTCACGGCGGTGCCTTGTCCTCTGGAGGAAGTTGATGTCCACGGCCAGCGCCGCCCCCGCGGCCAAGAAAAAGGGCTCCGGCGTGATGTCCGTCATGCAGCGCATCGGCCGCAGCCTCATGCTGCCGGTCGCCGTGCTGCCCGCCGGCGCTCTTCTGGTCCGCCTCGGCAACCCCGACATGCTCGGGCGCGAGTCGTTCCCCACCTTCATCACCAAGATCGCCGGTTATATGGCCGCCGGCGGCGGCGCGATCCTCGACAACATGCCGCTGCTCTTCGCCGTCGGCATAGCCATCGGCTTCGCCAAGAAGTCGGACGGCTCGACCGCGCTCGCCGCGGTCACCGGCTATCTGGTCTTCCAGAAGGTGCTTGCCACTTTCACGGACGGAAACCTGCCGCAGGTCGCGAGCGTCGTCGACGGCAAGATAGTCATGTCGGACGCCCCCGTGAACGCGGGCGTCCTCGGCGGTGTCGTGATGGGCATCGTGGTCGCCCTGCTCTACCAGAAGTTCTACCGGACCAAACTGCCCGACTGGGCGGGCTTCTTCGGCGGCCGTCGTCTCGTCCCGATCCTCTCCGCCTTCGCGGGTCTGCTCATCGGCATCGTCTTCGGTCTCATCTGGCCCGTACTCGGCGCCGGACTGCACAACTTCGGTGAGTGGCTCGTCGGTTCGGGCGCGGCAGGCGCCGGCATCTTCGGTGTCGCGAACCGCGCGCTGATCCCGATCGGCATGCACCACCTGCTGAACTCGTTCCCGTGGTTCCAGGCCGGTTCGTACGAGGGCAAGAACGGCGACATCGCGCGCTTCCTCGCCGGAGACCCGAGCGCCGGACAGTTCATGACCGGCTTCTTCCCGATCATGATGTTCGCGCTGCCCGCCGCCTGTCTCGCGATCGTCCACTGCGCCCGCCCCGAGCGCCGCAAGGTCGTCGGCGGCATGATGTTCTCGCTCGCGCTCACCGCGTTCGTCACCGGTGTGACCGAGCCGATCGAGTTCACCTTCATGTTCATCGCGCCGGTGCTGTACGCGATCCACGCCCTGCTGACCGGTGTCTCCATGGCGCTGACCTGGGGGCTGGGTATGAAGGACGGCTTCGGCTTCTCGGCCGGCGCTGTCGACTTCTTCCTCAACCTGGGGATCGCGACCAACCCGTGGGGCCTGGCGCTGGTCGGACTCTGTTTCGCGGCCGTCTACTACGCGGTCTTCCGCTTCGCCATCGTCAGGTTCAACCTGCCGACGCCCGGCCGGGAGAGCGACGAGGAACTGGCCGAACTCCAGAAGGCCGAGGCCAAGTAGCCTCCGGCACAAGGTGCGTACGACGGTGCCCCCGGTCCTTCCGGATCTCGAAGTCCATCGCGCCCCTTCATCTGGGGTGTTGCGACGACCACTAGAACTCAAGTTCCCGGCCGGGGGCACCATCGTATGCACGTGTCAGTACGGGCGGTTCGGCGTTCAGATCTCGTACACCGCGCCGGGCGTGGCCAGTTCGGCCGGGCCGCCGTACTCCTTGCGCGCGTCGTTCAGGTTCCGCTCGGCGTCGGTCCACGGGGGGATGTGCGTGAGGACGAGCCTGCGTGCCCGCGCGCGGGCGGCGTGTTCGCCGGCCTCGCGGCCGTTGAGGTGGAGGCCGGGGATGTCCTCCTTGCCGTAGGTGAACGCGGCTTCGCAGAGGAACAGATCCGTGTCGTGGGCCAGCTCCACCAGGGCCTCACTGACGCCCGTGTCGCCGGAGTAGGTGAGCGATCTGCCGTCGTGCTCGACGCGGATGCCGAACGTGTCGACGGGGTGGGCGACCTTCTCCGTACGGACCGAGAAGGGCCCGATCTCGAAGGAGCCCGGCTTGAGCGTGTGGAAGTCGAAGACCTCGCTCATGGACTTTTCCGTGGGGGTGTCCGCGTGCGCGGTGGTCAGGCGCTGTTCGGTGCCGTCGGGGCCGTAGACGGGGATGGTGTCGCAGCGTCCGCCGTCGTGGCGGTAGTAGCGGACGACGAAGTAGCCGCACATGTCGATGCAGTGGTCGGCGTGCAGATGGCTGAGGAAGATGGCGTCGAGGTCGTAGAGACCGCTGTGACGCTGCAACTCGCCGAGGGCACCGTTGCCCATGTCGAGGAGCAGCCGGAAGCCGTCGGCCTCTACGAGGTAGCTGGAGCAGGCCGATCCCACGGAGGGGAAGGAGCCCGAGCAGCCGACGACGGTGAGCTTCATGGAGCGTGAACCTCCGTGGCGTGGAAGGGGGGCGACGGGGGTCGTTCGGTCTGTCGAGCGTAAGGCGCTGAACGGCTGGTCGCTCCTCCACACCGGCCTGTTGTGGGGGAACTCACCTGCTCTGTCACCGGTTCGGGCGGACCCTGCGGCCTGGTGAAGGGCCGGGGATCGCACGGCGCCGGGGCGGCGGCGCGGCGGTACGGTCTGGGGCATGGACACGTCCTGGTGGGTGGCTCTGATCGTGGTGGTGGTGCTGGCGATGGTCGCCACGGTCGTGGACGGGCGGGGCCGGAGCCCGAGGCCGCCGCGCGGGCGCTCCCGGCCGCCGGGGCGTACGGACCGCGGACCCGCCGGAACGAGGCCGGGAACGAGGCCCGGGGACAGGGCGGGCGGCCGGGGGCCGAAGCCGGGCGAGATCTGGTGGGCGATGGTGCCGTACGAGGACGGGACCGGGGAGAAGGACCGGCCCTGTCTGGTGCTCTCGGTACGGGGCCGTACGGTGCTGGTCGCGAAGATCACCAGTAAGTTCCACGAGGGCCGCCCCGGCGTGATTCCGCTGCCGCCCGATGTGGTGGGCGACACGGGGGGACGGCGGAGCTATCTGGAGACGGACGAGCTGCGGAGGGTGGATTCGCGTGCGTTCCGCCGCCGGGCGGGCGCCGCGGATCCGGGACTCTGGCGGCAGGTCCGGCATCTGGCGCGCTGACGGCCGGCTGCCGGCGGCCCCGGACACCCCTCAGGTCCTGTCGGCGGGACAGGATCTAGGGCAGCGGCGCCGTCGGGTACCGCGGCGGGGCGTACGGACGTGGGACGTGGCGTGTCAGGGCGATGGCCACCAGCATCGCGGCGCCGGCCGCGAAGGAGCTGGTCAGGCTCCAGCCGAGGGTGGCGTCCCGGTAGTAGTCGGGGAGCCGGTCGTACTGGATGCCCGCGAGGTCGCGCAGCTGGATGTACGCGGCGATGCCGAGCAGCGCGAGCGCCGCGCCGCGCGCCGCCGGGGTTCCCAGCAGCAGCAGGACGCCGACGACCAGGAACGCCGCGATGAGCGCGCTGGTGTAGTACGTGAAACCCGCCGAAGTCCCGTATCCGCCACGGGCGTTGATGTTGAGCAGTTCGTGCCACCACTCGGCGAAGGCGCCCCGGCCCCCGGCCGGCCCGACGGCCTCGTTGAACTCCCGCAGGTTGCGCGCGTACCAGAATCCCCGCACCGCGCCGATGAGGATCAGCAGGACACCCGCGGCGCGCAGGCCGCCGGTCACCGGCTCGCGGGGCAGCTCGCGCTCGCGGGCGACCAGCATCAGCGTGATCACGGCCACGGCGGCGAGGAAGGCGAACAGATAGGTGAGCACGATCAGCGTGCCGTGCTCGGACGCGAACATGCCGTCGCGGTACGGGGTACGGGTCAGGCCGATGAGCTGGCGGGCCCCGACGCCGAGGAGCAGGAACGCGAGGAGCAGCGCGGCGCCGCGTGCGAGACGGCGCAGGGCGATGGCGGCGATGCCGACGACGAGCAGGGCGACGGCGAAGGCCCATTCGTGGGCGGTGAACACGAGCAGCGGCCGGGCCGGGTCGTTCATGACGAGGCTTTCGAGGAGCCCGTCCGCGTCGGCGTTCACGGTGATCACCATGTCGGTGATCCAGGCGGCGAGGACGCAGGCGAAGACGATCAGCAGGATGCCGGAGGCGATGTACGGGCCCCGATACCGGCGGTCCGCGCGACCCGGCGGCTCCGGCGGCGCGAAGGGCTCGGGCGGACCGAAACCGGCCGGACCGTGGCCGGGCGTGCCGTGGCCGGGCGCCCCGTAGGCGGGCGGCCCGAAGCCGGGCGCGCGGTGGTCGGAAGGGCCGTACCCGCCGCTCCAGCGGTCGTCCATCTCTGTCCCCCGTGGTGTCGGTGCGCGTGTATCGACACCGATCGTCACGGTGGGGAGCCGTAGCGCAACAGCCCCCGCACGGGGACTGTTGCACCACTGTTGCTCCGCCGACTCAAGTGCTCCGCCGGCTCAACCCGTCGGCTCAGGCCCAGAGCTGGCCCTGAAGGGTCTCGATCGCCTCTTCGTCCGTGGCCGCCGTGTAGACGCCGGTGGAGAGGTACTTCCAGCCTCCGTCGGCGACGACGAAGACGATGTCGGCGCTCTCGCCCGCGGTGACGGCCTTCTTGCCGATGCCGATGGCCGCGTGCAGGGCGGCGCCGGTCGAGACTCCCGCGAAGATGCCTTCCTGCTGGAGGAGTTGGCGGGTACGGATGACGGCGTCGGCGGAGCCGACGGAGAAGCGGGTGGTGAGGACGGACTCGTCGTACAGCTCCGGCACGAAGCCCTCGTCGAGGTTGCGCAGACCGTAGACCAGGTCGTCGTAGCGCGGTTCGGCCGCGACGATCCTGACGTCGGGCTTCTGCTCGCGCAGATAGCGGCCGACGCCCATGAGTGTGCCGGTGGTGCCGAGGCCGGCCACGAAGTGCGTCACGGACGGCAGGTCGGCGAGGATCTCAGGACCGGTGGTGGCGTAGTGGGCGCCCGCGTTGTCGGGGTTGCCGTACTGGTAGAGCATCACCCAGGTCGGGTTCTCGGCGGCCAGCTCCTTCGCCACACGGACCGCTGTGTTGGAGCCGCCCGCCGCCGGGGACGGGACGATCTCGGCGCCCCACATGGCGAGCAGTTCGCGGCGCTCCTGCGAGGTGTTCTCCGGCATCACGCAGATGATCTTGTAGCCCTTGAGCTTCGCGGCCATCGCGAGCGAGATGCCCGTGTTGCCGCTGGTCGGCTCCAGGATCGTGCAGCCGGGTGTGAGCCGCCCGTCCTTCTCCGCCTCCTCGACCATGCGCAGCGCCGGGCGGTCCTTGATGGAGCCGGTCGGGTTGCGGTCCTCCAGCTTGGCCCAGATCCGGACGTCGTCCGACGGCGACAGGCGTGGCAGCCGTACGAGAGGGGTGTCGCCGACGACCGCGAGCGGGGAGTCGTACCGCATCAGAGCGCGGGCATGTCGGGCATCGGCGTCTCGGGTGCGCCGCCCGCGACGGCGGGGAGGATGGTGACGCTGTCGCCGTCCGAGAGCTTGGTGGAGATGCCGTCCAGGAAGCGGACGTCCTCGTCGTTGAGGTAGACGTTCACGAAGCGGCGCAACTGGTCGCCGTTGTCGGCGTCGACGATGCGCTCGCGGATGCCCGTGTGGCGGGTTTCGAGGTCGGTGAGCAGCGCCGCGAGGGTGTCACCGGTGCCCTCGACGGCCTTGGCTCCGTCTGTGTAGGTGCGGAGGATGGTCGGGATACGGACCTCGATGGCCATGGCGTGGGCTCCTGTCGGAAAAGAGGCGTGACGGGCGCGCGGCTCTGCCCCCGCGCGGGGGGTGGTGCTCGGGATGGGCGTGCTGCCGCGGCTCAGGCGGTAGTGCCGGCCGTACACATGGCGCTGGCGAGTCGGCACAGATCGACGTGCAGGCGCGCCACCAGCAGATCGCCTGGTGTCTTGTCGCTCACGTCGTGGGAAACCATGGGGTCATCGTATCGATTCCCGGTCCGCATCCCGGTATGTGATCTCGGATGATGGACGCTGGACGTTCGTCAGATGGACTTGGCAGGCGAACCGGCCCCCGGGGCCGCCGGTGACGGGGGCAGATAGACAACGGTGGGCGCGCCTGTGCGGGGGTGGGGCGCGACGTCGGCCGTCACCTCGTAGACGTCGGCGAGGAGTGCGGGGGTCAGGACCTCGGCCGGGGTTCCCGAGGCGACGACCGTACCCGCCTTGAGGACGTAGAGCCGGTCGCAGTAGTACGCGGCGAGATTGAGGTCGTGCAGGGCCAGCAGATTGGTCGTGCCCAACTCCCTTATGAGGGAGAGGACTTCGAGCTGGTGACGGATGTCCAGATGGTTGGTCGGCTCGTCCAGGACGAAGAGCGCGGGCCGCTGGACCAGGGCGCGGGCGACCAGGGCGCGCTGGCGTTCGCCGCCGGAGAGGGACGGGAAGGCGCGGCCGGCGAGCGGGGCGATGCCGACACGGTCCAGCGCGGCGTCGGTGAGGGCGGTGTCGGCCGCCGTGTCCGCCTCCCAGAAGCGCCGGTGCGGCGAGCGGCCCATGGCGACGACCTCGCGGACGGTGAGTTCGAACTCGGTCTGCCCGTCCTGCGGGACGGTGGCCACGCGCCGGGCGCGCGCCTTGGCCGTCATGGTGTGCAGGTCGGCGCCGTCCAGGAGCGCCCGGCCGTGGGTGGGGCGCAGCGTGCCGTACACGCAGCGCAGCAGGGTCGTCTTGCCGCTGCCGTTGGGGCCGACGAGCCCGACGGTCTCGCCGGGGGCGGCGGTCAGGTCGACGGCGTCGACGAGGTGCCGGCCGTCGCCGACCCCGTACGACAGGCCCTCCACGCGCAGTGCCGCCGTACGGGGGCTCGTACCAGGGCTCATACCGGGGCTCCTTCGGGACGGCGGCGCATCAGCCACAGGAAGAACGGCCCGCCGGTGAGCGCGGTGAGGACGCCGACGGGGATGTCCTGCGGCGCGGCGACGGTACGGGCGGCGAGGTCCGCGACCACGAGCACGACCGCCCCGCCGAGCGCGGCGACGGGCAGCAGCGGCCGGTGCGCGGCCCCGACGGCCATCCGCGCGGCGTGCGGCACGAGCAGCCCGACGAAGCCGATGGCCCCGCTCGCGGCGACCATCACGCCGGTGACCAGCGAGGCGAGGACGAACACGGCGGCGCGGAAGCGCGCGGTGTCCAGGCCCAGTACGGTCGCGCCCTCCTCCCCCACCAGCAGCAGGTCCAGCGGCCTGGCGAGCGCCATGAGGACGGCGGTCCCGGCGACGAGGACCACCGCCGGGACGGCGAGCATGCCCCAGCGGGCGCTGCCGAGCCCGCCGAGCGACCAGAACAGCGCCTCCTGGAAGTGCTCGGGCCGGGCCGAGACCACCAGGATCAGGGTGGTGAGGGCGGAGAGGATGTAAGAAACGGTCACCCCGGCCAGCACCAGGCGCCCGCCGGTCATCGTGCCGCCGCGCCGGGCCAGCGCGTAGACGAGGGTCATCGCGACGAGCGAGCCCGCGAAGGCGGCGGCCGGCATGGCGACGGTGGTGGTGATCCCGCCGCCGATACCGCCGCCGATGCCGAGGACCAGGACGAGTACGGCGCCGGTGGACGCCCCCGAGGAGATCCCGAGCAGGAACGGGTCGGCCAGCCGGTTGCGTACGAGGGCCTGGAGGACCGTCCCGACGACGGCCAGCCCCGCGCCGACGATCGCGCCCAGCAGCACGCGCGGCAGCCGTACGTCGAGGACGATCGTGCGGAAGGGGCCGGCCTCGGCACCGCCGGTGAGGATCGTCAGGACCTCGCCGGGCGGGATACGGACGGAGCCGAGCGCGAGCCCGGCGACGACGGCGCACGCGAGGGCCACGGAGAGCCCGGCGAGTACGAGGACATGGCGCGGCCCGCGCCGGACCGGCTTGGTCTTGCAGCTCATGGCGGGAAAGCCCTACTCGCCCGCCTCCGGATGGAGTTGGGACGCGAGCCGCCCGACGGCCGCGGGAGCGCGGACGCCGAGGACGGCGTCCGAGAGCGGCAGCACGGCGAACCGCTTGTTCCTGATCGCCGGGACGTCCTTCAGTACGGGGTCCTCCAGCAGCCGCTTCTTCTTCTGGGCGACGGTGGTGGAGCCGTAGTCGTAGATGACGATCGTCTCGGGCTTGCGGGCGACGACCTGCTCCCAGGTCGCGTCGCCGAAGGGCTTGTCGAGGTCGGCGAAGACGTTGCGCCCGCCCGCCCGTTCGATCAGTTCGTTGCCGATGCCCGCGCCGCCCGCGGTGAACGCGGTCTTGTCGCCGCTGTCGTAGACGAAGACGGAGACGGGCTTCATGCCCCCCAGTCCGGCGGCGGTGGTGGCGAGCGTGGCGCGGGCCCCGGTGGTCCACCTGGCGGCGCGGCCCGCGACGCCGAAGGTGCGGCCGACCTCGTTGATCTCGCGGAAGAGGTCGTCCATGGGGGTCCCGTCCTCGGGGCAGCCCTCCAGGTTGAGCCGGGTGTCGATGCCGGCGTCCGCGAGGTCGTCGCGGGTGCGGCCGTCCTTGGCGGCGAAGGCGCTGGTGTAACCGCCGTAGACGAAGTCGGGGTTGAGGGAGAGGAGTTTCTCCTTGGAGGGGTACTCCTCGGCGACGACCGGGACGCTGTCATACGCCTTCCGGTACGCGGGCAGGACGGCGTCGTCCAGCCAGGCGGTGCCGACGAGGGACTTGGTCAGACCGAGCTCGATCATGATCTCGGTGACGTGCTGGTTCATCGTGACCACACGCTTCGGGGGCGCCTCGAAGGTGGTCTTCACACCGCAGTTGGTGACGGTGTACGGGAATCCGGCGGCCGGTGCTCCGGCGCGCCCGGCCGGTTCCGGCGTGGAGCCGCAGGCGGCGAGCGGGAGCAGCAGCGGGAGCAGGGCCGCCGGTATGAGGGCGTGGCGCCGCAAGGACATGACTGGGCCTCCTCCGGGGGATTTCCGCGTCCCCTGGCATGGTGGGAGAAGGGCGACAGGTCAGTTCCTGGCTTCCGGGCCCCCGCTCGCGCGGAGGGCCTGGTCACAGTGGCGGGACCGTGCCGGATTCACACCGGCTTCCTGGGTCCTGCCGCCCTGGGTGGCGTCAGTCTCTCAGACGACTTCCACGTCCTCTTCCGTGACCTCGCCGTCGACGATGCGGTACGAGCGGAACTGGAACGGGCCCATGTCGTCCGTGTCGGCCGTGGAGACCAGGACGTAGTGGGCGAACGGCTCCATGGCAAGGCCGATGTCGCGGCGGGAGGGGTACGCCTCGGTCGCGGTGTGGGAGTGGTAGATGACCACGATGTCTTCGTTCCGCTCACGCAGTTCGTTGTCGAGCTGCTTGTGCTCGATCGAGTCGAACTCGTAGAACGTGGGCGAGCGGGCCGCGTTGCGCATGGGGATGTAGCGCTCGGGGCGGTCGCTGCCCTCGGGGCCCGCGATCACGCCGCACGCCTCGTCGGGGTGGTCGGCCCGTGCGTGGGCGACGATCTGGTCGTACAGCGCCTGGGTGATGGTGAGCATGAGTCGAAGGATAAACGGGTGGCCTCCGCTGTTGAGATGCGGAGGCCACCTGGTGAGACGGTGGGCGGGGCGCCGGTGAGACGCACCGCCGGACCTGCTGTGGAAGGCCCGTCGAACGGGCCGCGTGTCAGTCCGAGACCTTCGCGTACTCCGGCTCGTACGGGCCCTCCGGCCCGTCCACGGGGCCCGCGGGCTCCGGGGCGCGGCGCCCCAGCAGCGCCCAGCCGCCGGCCAGGAAGACCGCCCAGACGGCGCCGACGTACAGCGAGATACGGGCGTCGGAGTCGTACGCGATCAGACAGGTCACGAAGGCCAGGAAGACCAGCGCCACCCAGCTCAGGGCCGAGCCGCCCGGGGCCGGGAACGAGGAAGCGGGCAGCCGCCCTGCGACCACGGCGGAGCGGTACTTGATATGGCTGACGAGGATCATCATCCAGGTCCAGATACCGGCGGCGGTGGCGACCGAGGTGACGTACAGGAACGCCTTCTCGGGGACGACGTAGTTGAGGACGACGCCGATGCCCATCAGCGCCACGGACGCCGTGATGCCGGCGGCCGGTGTCCGGCGGGAGTTGAGCCTGCCCAGGGTCTGGGGCGCTTCCTTGTTGGCGGCGAGGTCGCGCAGCATCCGGCCGGTGGAGTACATGCCGGAGTTGCAGGACGACAGGGCCGCCGTCAGCACCACGAAGTTGACGATCCCGGCGCCGAGCGGAATGCCGATCTTGGCGAACGCGTGCACGAACGGGCTCTCGCCCTCGCTGAATTCGGTCCACCGCACGACGGCGAGGATGACGGTGAGCGCGCCGACGTAGAAGACGATGATGCGCCAGGGCAGCGTGTTGATCGCCTTGGGGAGCGTCTTCTCCGGGTTCTCCGACTCGCCCGCGGTGACGCCGACGAGTTCGACGGCGAGGTAGGCGAACATCACGCCCTGGAGGGTCATCAGGCTGGAGCCGATGCCGTTGGGGAAGATGCCGCCGTGCTGCCAGAGGTTGCCGGTGGCGGCGGTCTCGCCCGCGTCCGAGAAGCCGAGGGTCAGAACGCCGAGACCGATGACGATCATCCCGATGATCGCGGTGACCTTGACCATCGAGAACCAGAACTCGACCTCGCCGAAGATCTTGACGGAGATCAGGTTGACGCCGAAGAGCACCAGGAGGAAGACGAGGGCGCTGACCCACTGCGGGATCGAGGGGAACCAGAAGTGGATGTAGATCGCCGCCGCCGTGAGTTCGGCCATGCCGGTCACGATCCACATGAGCCAGTACGTCCAGCCGGTGACGTAACCGAAGAACGGGCCGAGGAACTCGCGGGCGTACTCCGCGAACGAGCCGGAGACCGGCCGGTAGAGCAGCAGTTCGCCGAGCGCCCGCATGATGAAGAAGATCACCACGCCGGCGAGGGCGTACATCAGGATGATGCTGGGCCCGGCCTTGGCGATGTTCGCGCCGGCGCCCATGAACAGGCCGACGCCGATGGCGCCGCCGATCGCGATCATCTGGACCTGGCGGCTGCCGAGTCCGCGTTCGTAGCCCTCCTCCGAGGTCTTTCCCGAGGGGCCTTCCGAGGTGCTGTCGACCTGTGGGGAGGTCATGGTGATGCGCCCTTTCTCCCTGCCTGTGCCGGTGGTCGTGAAGATTTACCACGGCGCGGGCGGCGATCCGCGGAGGTCGCTGTGGCGCGGCACACAGGAAGAAGCGGACGAATCGCATCCCGGATCGCAAAGCATGCGGGGGCGGGGACGCGATCGCCATACGGAGTTGAGCGTCCGCCGACGGAAACGGAAGGTGTCCGTCCGAAGACGGTGTGAGGGCCTGGCGAAGACGCCGTGACGGGCGCTTCGAGGGACGGCGCGACCCGTCTCGCGCGGTGCCGTCCCGTCCCGCCCCGCGCCGTCCCGTCAGGGCATCATCGTCTCGATGAGCGTCTCCTGGAGCGCCCCGAGCCACAGGTACGCCATCACCATCGGCTTGCGCGGGTCGTCGTCCGACAGCCGGTACAGGCTCTCGCCCTCGTCCTCGTCGGAGATCTCCAGCCGGTTGCCGATGGTCAGGCGCAGGTCGTTGAGCGCGCCGAGCCAGTGCCGGCAGTCGTCGGGCGCCAGTTTCAGTACGGCCCCGCCCTCGCCCGCGGCGGAGAGCTCGTCCAGGGTGCGGACCACGGCGAGACCGTCCTCGCGCTTGCGCGACCGCAGGTCGTTCTCGGTGAAGCGCCTGAACTCGGCCGCGTACTCCCGCAGTTCGTCGTCGGTGTCGTCACCGAAGCCGTACGCGTCCGGGAAGAGCCGGGCGAGCGCGGGGTCGGACGGCGGCTTGCTGGGCCCCTCGGCGAAGAGCGCCGCCAGTGGGTCCTCCCCCTTGGCCGGTTCCTCGCCGGGGCCGATCAGCTCCAGGAGCTGGACGGCGAGCGAGCGCAGGATGGAGATCTCGACCTCGTCGAGCGCGACGGCGGCGCCACCGCCGGGGATCGCCTCGAACTGCCCGGCCATCAGGCGGTGTCCTGGGAGAGCGTGGCCCATAGGCCGTATCCGTGCATCGCCTGTACGTCGCGTTCCATCTCCTCGCGGCTGCCGCTGGAGACGATGGCGCGGCCCTTGTGATGGACGTCGAGCATCAGTTTGTGCGCCTTGTCCTTGGAGTAGCCGAAGTACGTCTGGAAGACGTACGTCACATAACTCATGAGGTTGACAGGGTCGTTGTGGACGATCGTCATCCACGGCACGTCAGGTTCCGGGACGGTGAACGTCTCCTCGGCCGACTCGGGAAGTTCGATCTCTGTCGGGGCAACACTCACGGTTCGGGACGACCTTCTTCTCCGCCGGGGGTCCCGGGACACGCCCCGGGATGCACAGCCTCACTGCCCCCCATGCTGCCACCCGGAGGGGCCTGTCGCACAAACGGCGACTCCAGGGCGAACGGCGGCTCCAGGGTCCGACGTTAGAAATCGTCACTCTGACGAGATCCGCTGTAGCATTGCTGTCATGAACTCTGCGGACCTTGCGAAGGACGAGGGCGGCCGGCGGCTCGGCGTTCCCTCGACCGCGCTCTTCACCGACCAGTACGAGTTGACGATGCTCCGGGCCGCGCTGCGGGCGGGGACGGCCGGGCGCCGCTCCGTCTTCGAGGTCTTCACCCGGCGGCTGCCCGAGGGACGGCGCTACGGAGTCGTCGCCGGCACCGGCCGCCTCCTCGACGCCGTCGAGAACTTCCGCTTCGACCCGGAGGTGATCGGCTTCCTGCGCGAGCGGGAGATCGTCGACGGGCCGACACTCGACTGGCTCGCCGACTACCGCTTCAGGGGCGACATCTGGGGCTACCGCGAGGGCGAGGTGTACTTCCCCGGCTCGCCGATCCTGCGCGTCGAGGGCTCCTTCGCCGAGTGCGTGCTGCTGGAGACCGTGGTCCTGTCGATCCTCAACCACGACTCGGCGATCGCCGCCGCCGCGTCCCGGATGTCCGCCGCGGCCGGCGGACGCCCGCTGATCGAGATGGGCGCGCGCCGTACGCACGAACTGGCCGCCGTCGCCGCCTCGCGCGCCGCGTACGTGGGCGGCTTCGACACCACCTCCGACCTGGCGGCCGGGTTCCGCTACGACATCCCGACGGTGGGCACCAGCGCACACGCCTTCACGCTGCTGCACGACAACGAGCGGGACGCCTTCCAGGCGCAGGTCGACGCGCTCGGCAGCGGTACGACGCTGCTCGTGGACACCTACGACGTGGCCGACGCGGTCCGTACCGCCGTGGAGGTCGCGGGGCCCGGTCTCGGCGCCGTACGCATCGACTCCGGCGACCTACTGCTCGTCGCGCACCGGGTGCGGCAGCAGCTCGACGAGCTGGGCGCGGTGAACACCCGGATCGTGGTCACATCCGACCTGGACGAGTACGCGATCGCCTCGCTGGCGGCGGCTCCGGTGGACGCGTACGGCGTCGGCACCCAGCTGGTCACCGGCAGCGGCCACCCCACCTGCTCGATGGTGTACAAACTCGTCGCCCGTGCCCACTCCGCCGATCCGAAGGCGCCGCTGCACGCGGTGGCGAAGAAGTCGCTGGGCGGCAAGACGTCGATCGGCGGCCGCAAGTGGGCGGCCCGCCGGGTGGACGCGGAGGGGTACGCGGACGCCGAGGTCGTCGGCACCGGCCCCGTACCCGCGGAGTTGCTGGACCGCCAGTTGCTGGTGGAATTGGTCAAGGGCGGCGAGGTGGTCGCCCGCGAGCCGCTGGACGCGGTGCGCGAGAGGCACGTCGCGGCGCGCGCCGGACTGCCGATGTCGGCGATCCAGCTGTCGCGCGGCGAGCCGGTCATCCCGACCGTCTACATGTGACGTACACGAGGCATGGATGAGGTGTGGAAGGCATGAACGGAGAACCACCGGGAACGCCAGGCTCCGACAGACCGGCCTCCGACAGGATCCGGAAGACTCGCACCAGCGCCCGCCCGCTCCCCACCGAAGGACACCCGCCATGCACCGCGCGTTGATAGTCGTGGACGTTCAGAACGACTTCTGTGAGGGCGGCAGCCTCGCGGTGTCCGGCGGCGCCGACGTGGCCGCGGCCATCACCGACCTCATCGGCCAGACCACCGCCGGTTACCGCCATGTGGTCGCGACACGTGACCATCACATCGATCCCGGTAACCACTTCTCCGCCCGGCCCGACTACGAGCACACCTGGCCGGTCCACTGCGTGGCGGGCACCGAGGGGGTGGGCTTCCACCCCAACTTCGCGCCCGCCGTCGCCTCCGGATCGATCGACGCGGTCTTCGACAAGGGCGCGTACTCGGGCGCGTACAGCGGCTTCGAGGGCGCCGACGAGAACAACGTGTCGCTCGCGGAGTGGCTGAAGGCACGCGAGGTCACCGAGGTCGACGTCGTCGGGATCGCCACCGACCACTGCGTACGGGCGACCGCCCTGGACGCGGCGCGTGAGGGATTCGCCACACATGTGCTGCTCGACCTGACGGCGGGCGTCGCCGAGGGGACGACGGAGCGGGCCCTGGAGGAGCTGCGGGCGGCGGGTGTGCGCCTGACCGGCAAACCGGTCGTGGCCTGACCCCGCCGCCCGCCCGCTCGCGCTACGCGGCGCTCAGGTCGCTCCCGCTGCCCCTCGACAGCTCCGGGCGCGGCGCGGTCGACGGTCCCGCCGGCGGGCCCGGCAGCGCGCCCGGCGGGGGCCCCGCCGGCACCCCTGTGCGCCCGCCGCGCGGCTCGCCGCTCCCGTAGCGCCGTGCGGGGCGCAGCAGGGCCCGTATGGGCTGCCAGAGCTCCTGTGCGCGCTCCGGTGTGCCCCGCCAGAGCAGGCCGTCCGGATGGTGCAGCACCGCCGTGATCTCGTCCGGTGTGGGCGGTTCCGCGTTGCCGCGGAGATAGACGGCGCGCAGCCCCAGATTCCGCAGCCTGGTCAGGGCGCGGGCCCGGTTCATCGCATGGACCAGGATCCGGACCGTACGGCCTTCGCTCACCGGGCTGGGCACGGTCAGAGCCACCACCACGGTGCCGTTCGGGAGTCTGCTGAAGCCTCCACCTGCCATATGTCCTCAATCCCCCCGTAAGACGTCGTGTCAATAAGAGTCGATAGGACGCACCTAAACACGATCGGCCGCCGCCCGCTAGAGGGCGACGGCCGATCATGGTTTGACCTGCGGCGATGTCCGTTACTTGGTCGAGCGGTCCACCTTCACCGTCATCGTGGAGCCACTGAGCGGCTCGCTCACGATGGAGATCTTGGTGTTGGTGTCAGGAACGTCGACGGAACCCGTCGGGTTCTCCTTGTACCAGTAGGTGCCCTTGCGGTCGTCGAAGACCGGCTTGCCGGCCTGCGGCTTGATCCACTGCGCCTTGTCGGCGTTGTGCAGCTGGAACAGGTCCGTCGGGTACCAGCTGAACGACGAGTCGAACGTCTGGATCTTGTTGCGCATCACCGTGCCGTCGGCCCACTTCAGGGGCTTGGCGTGCGCGTCGACCGGCAGGATCAGACCCTTGCCGGGGTGGACGCTGGTGTTGTTGTCCTTCTGCGAGGTGTCCCAGAGCCAGACCATGAGGCCGTTCTGGTACGCGTAGTGCTCGACCCAGTCGTCCTTCGGCGCCTTGAAGCCGAAGTTGTACGGGCCCGACTTCAGGGTCGTGTCGTAGCTGACGTACTGCCGGTTCTCCGCGATGTAGAACTGGTCGTAGTCCTTGGTGAACGACTCCTCGATGCGCGAGAAGCCCTTCGAGGTCCAGCCGGCGTCGTCCGTCTCGGCGTTGTCGGTGAAGAGCGGGGTGCCGTCGGCGACGACGCTGATCGCGTCGGCCGCGAAGCCCTTGCCGCCGGCGCCGCCGTCCGTCTGGTAGCGGAAGCGGACGTCGATCTTCTTGCCCGCGTACGCGTCCAGCGGGTAGACGAGCTTCTTGTACGCGCCGGAGGGACCGGTCAGGGCCGGCTTGTCGCCCGCGTCACGGGTGATGGCCTTGCCGTCGGCGGTGCCGTCGACCGGCGTCCAGTTGGTGCCGTCCTCCGACACCTCGGCGTACAGGTAGTCGTAGTTGGCCTCGATGTCCCACCAGCCGTCCAGTTCCAGCGACGCCTTGGCCTTGCCGGTGAGGTCGACGGGGCGGCTCAGGGTGTTCTTGAGGTCGTCGCCCATGTCGCTCCACCACTGCCTGGAGCCCTCGGCGGGCTTCACGACAGTCGTGGTAACCGGCTTCTTCGGCAGCTCGACGACGAGCGCCTGCGGGTTCTTCGTGTTGTACTCCGACACGCCCAGCTTGTGGGTCGACGCCGTCGCGGCCTTGGCCTCGTCGTAGTCGAGCCAGCCCAGCTGGAGCTTGTCCCAGGCGGTCATGTCGCCGGGCAGGTCGCCGATCGAGCCCTTGCCCCGGCCGAGCCAGGAACCGGCGGACATCAGGGTCCAGTAGCCGGTGGAGTTCTCGCCGCCCGCGGTGTCGTACAGGTCGGGCAGGCCGAGGTCGTGGCCGTACTCGTGCGCGAAGACGCCGAGTCCGCCGTTCTCGGGCTGCATCGTGTAGTCGCCGACCCAGATGCCGGTGTCACCGATCTGCGTGCCGCCGGACTTGTTCTCCGCGGGGCCCGTCTTGCCGGCGTCCGTGCCGTACGCGTACCAGCGGTGCGCCCACAGGGCGTTCTCGCCCTCGGCGCCGCCGCCGGCCGACTCGTCCTCGCCCGCGTGGACGATCTGGAAGTGGTCGATGTAGCCGTCCGGCTCGTTGAAGTCGCCGTCGGCGTCGAAGTCGTAGCGGTCCCACTCGTCGTAGCTCGCGAGGTCCGCCTTGATCTCGGCGTCGGTACGGCCCTGGGCCTTCTGGTCGGCGGCCCAGGCTTCGGTGCCGTCGCGTACCGCGTCCCAGACGTTGGCGCAGTTGCTGTCGCCGCAGTAGTTGGAGCCGTAACGGGCCTCGTTGTACTTGACCTTGACCCAGTCGGAGACCTCACCGTCGACCGAGTAGCGGCCGGACGAGGTCTTCTCGTAGTAGGTCTTCAGCGACTCTTTCTGCTTGCCCTCGCTGTCCTTGCCCTCACCGAAGTAGAGGTCCTGGAAGTGCTGCTGGTTGTAGTCGGCCTGCCAGGCGGTGGAGTTGTCCACCTTCCGGTCGGGCTCGGCTATCTCGTTGTGCTGCGGGCCGGGCTCGCCGCCGTACTTCTTGATCGGGGCCTCGGGGCCGTCCGCGCCGTCCGGGTCGTACATGGTGGTGTCGTCGACCTCGTCGCCGAACTCCACCAGGATCGTGAATATCTTGTCGGTCTTCTCCCGGCCCAGCTCGACGTACTTCTTGTCGTCGAGCTTCACGACCTGGGAGCCGCCGCGCTTCAGGATCTTGGCGTCACCCGAGATCACCTGCTCCAGCGCGGCCTTGCGCTGCTGTTCCCGCTGCTTGCTGAAGGGGCCTTCGAGGTCGTGCTCGACATCACCCTTCCGCGGCGCCGGATCACGGCGCTCGATGCTCGCCGGACCTGATGTGGGGTTGCCCTCGGCCTGGGCCGGGGCGAGCGCCGACGCCGTCGCGGCAGCCGTGGCGAGTGCCACGAACACCGCGGACGCTCTGATCGCCCGTCGATTGATGGTCACTTGATGCTGTCCTCTCCCCGCACCCGGAGTCCGCGGACCGGCTGTGTGGGGATCCGCGCGCGGGGTGCGCGTCACAAGTGACGACATTCGACCGGAGTTGATGGAGAAAAGACAGCCCTTGACTTGCACAGGCCAACTGCACTATGCAGACGTTCCGTTCCGGTATCCGGACACCCCGAAGGCTCGTCGGTGGGCGCATCGATATGTCATATACAGGGGGCGCGTGACTCCGTGCGCCCCCCATGCTCCGGCGTCGTGGGTTAGGTCACGCTTACTGTCGGTTCCTGCCGGGCATCCACCGTCGTAGGGTCGCTTGCAGTGCGACTCCGCACGGACACGCGAGACACCCCCAACACCCCCGAAACCAAACCCGATCGCCCCGAGGGACGGATCAGCCATGCCGCGTCCGACTGCCGCACAGCTTGCCTACGGTTCCGCCACCGTCGTCCTCTCCACACTCGCGATGCTGCTGCTCTCCGGCATCACATCGGTCGTCGGCATCGCGGTGATCGCACTCTTCGCCCTCTGTCTCGGGCTTCTCGTCTCGGTGAAGGCGGTGCGTCCGCGCGTTTCCACGGCGCTGCGGCCGGTCCGTACGAGCCCCGCGAGCCACTCCACCGCCGCTTCCGTCGTCCCGGTGGTGGGCCCGTCACCGGCCGCCGCCGAGAACAGGATTCCCGCGTCACTGCGGCGCTGACACCACGACAGTTCTCGCCGCCTTGTCGTGCAGGCCCTGCCGGTAGGGCCGGTCGAGCAGGATCAGGATCAGCAGGAGCAGCGGCCAGAGGCAGGCGCAGCAGATCAGTGCGGGCAGCCACAGCACGACGGCCCGCAGGAACGAGGCGCGGGAGTCGGGCACCCGGCCGTCGTTGAGCATCGCCACACGGATCTTGAAGAGCTTCTTGCCGACGGTCTGGCCGCGCCATCGCGTCATCACCGTGTCGTAGCCGACGTACGCGATGATCGTGATGATCCGGAAGACCCACTGGCCGCCGCCGTTCATGCCGTTGACCGTGTCGTCCCAGCTGTTGGACTCGTCCGACCAGTGCCGGTAGACGCTGAACGGGATGGCGATCAGCGCGAGCGGGACCGCGACGATGATCCAGTCGACGATGCGGGCGAGAACGCGCTTGCCCACGGACGCGAGCGGCGGCATCCCGCGGAGGGGATCGTTCGCGCCGTACGGGTCGCCGGGGGGCGGCGGAGCGGATCCGCCGTACGGGTCACCCGCCGGTGGCGGATTGGCGCCACCGTACGGCTGACCCGGCGGAGGCGGATTGGCCCCGCCGTAGGGCGGGGGCGTGCCGCCACCCGGGGGTGGGCCGCCGGGCGGCGGCTGCTTGCGGAACGGGTCGTCCTCGGGCGGCTGACCGGGCGGCGGCTGATCGTTGCTCATGGGGGCAGTGCACCGCGCCGCGTGCACGCCCGCAACGGATCACCCGCCGTTCGGGGGAGCCCCCGGCGGACAGGGCCGGACAGGGCCTAGGGGTGACCCGGCGTCACCCCGCGACGAAGGTGCGCGCGATCTTGTCGTGCCAGCACTGCCGCCACGGCCGGTCGAAGAAGCACCACACCACGTTCACGATGCCGACCACGAGCACCCCGAGCACGCTGTACACGAGCCAGCGGCGCAGGGCCGAGCCGAAGGACGGGGACTCGAACGACTCGATGTCCCGCACCTCAAGCCCGCACAGCTTCTTGCCGAGCGTGCGGCCCCACTTGGCGGTGGGCAGCGCCTCGTACAGGACGCCGATGATCAGCAGCGCGGCGAGCACCCCGCCGAAGTAGCCGCCGGTCGTGCCGTCGATCAGCCAGACGGTGACGGTCTCGCCGGTCTGCTTCGCCGCCTCGACCTTGTCGTCGATGTGCGCGAGCGCCTTGGACACCAGCGGTACGGAGACGGCCCCGACGACCCCGAGGAGCACGACGGTGTCGATCAGCCTGGCGGCGAACCGCTTACCGAGCCCGGCGGGGCGGGCCGCCGCCTGGGCCTGCGCGGCCCGCAGGAACGGGTCGTCGACCGGCGGCTTCCACGGCACGACCGGCTGCCCCTGCGCGGGGCCGCCCCCGGCGGACGGCGCCGACGCCGACTGCGCGAGCTGGTGCACCTGCTGTGCCCAGGAGGCCGAGCCGCCGCCGGGTCCTGGGCCCGGCGCGACCGGGTTGGCGGGGGGCTGCATCGAGCGGGAGCCGAGCGCGTCCGGCTGCTGCGGAGGCTGAGGCGCCTGAGGCTGGGGCTGGACCGGCGGGGCGGGCGCCGGGCCGGCGGCACGGGGCCGCAGGGCGCGCAGCGCCATGGTGCCCTCGGTCTGGCCGGTACGTCCGGTGGCCTGCCGGCTCTGCGGCGCGCCGCCGCCGTCGGGCGCCTCGCCGCTGCGGGGCGCGGGCGTGGTGCCCTCGCCGGTACGGGCCCGGCCGCCCTGAGCCTGACCCTGGCCCTGTCCCCCGCGTCCCGGGCGGGGGAGGCGGATCGCGACCGTGCCCTCGTTACGGGGTGAGTCCCCGTCATCCGCGCCGGCATCGGGGCCCGGTCCCAGGGACCGTACGCCGGGCAGCGCGCCGCCCGTGGGGTCGGCCGCCGGATCCGTGGCCTGGCCGGGCACCCGGGGGTCGCGCGTGTCCCGGGCGTACCGGGGGTCCCTGGCGTCTTCCGGTTCCGGGGCGGGCGCGGACGACGGGGACTCGCCCCAGGAGACCCGGGCGTCACGCTCCCCGCCGAAGCCGGACTGCCGCCGGGTGTCCGCCTGCCAGGCGGAGGCCGGTTCCTGACGGGGCTCATCGGCGGGGTCCTCGTCGAAGAACATCGGCCCGGTCTCCTCGACCGCCGGGGTCGCCGGGGCCCGCCGGGCCGGGGACGGGGTGGCCGCCGCGGCCACTCCCGGGGGCGGCTCCGGCATGGCCTCGCCGGCCTGCGGCGCGGGCCGGCTGGTGCCGGGTACCCAGGAGCCGCCGTTCCAGTACCGGACGTATCCGGGGATGGAAGGGTCCGGGTAGTAGCCGGGGGAAGGGCTGCCGTCTCCGGTTGCCGAGGTCGGGGCGCTCATCACCGTGGTCCCGTATCTCTTCGATGGGCTCAACTCAAGGGTCCACATCTATCAGACCACCGCATGGCCCAGGAGCCATCCGGCCGTTTGGACCTCGATTCGGTCACGAAAGAGTCACGGTAGGTCGCGGGAGCAAGTTCTTGGCCGAAGTCGCGTAATGGCGGCGGGAGTCGGCGCTCTCCATCGGTACGGCCCGCTCCCGGGCGTCGTACGACGAAGGAGGCACCTGACATGAACACCGTGGTGGAACGCGAGCTGGAGCTCAATCTGGTGCTCTCGCCCGAGCACAGCGTCCCTGTCCCCGCCAGACTGACGTACCGCACGGACGATCCGTACGCGGTGCACATGAGCTTCCACATCTCTTCGGACACACCCGTCAACTGGACGTTCGCACGCGAACTTCTGGTCGAAGGGGTGTTCCGGCCGTGCGGCCACGGTGACGTACGGATCTGGCCCACGAAGGTCGAAGGGCGCAGCGTCCTGTGTCTGGCGCTCAGCTCCCCCGACGGCGACGCGCTCCTGGAGGCTCCTTCGGCGGCGGTCTCGGCATGGCTGGAGCGGACGTTGGTGCTGGTGGCGCCGGGCACCGAGAGCGCCCGGCTGGGGATCGACGCGGGGCTGACCCGGCTGCTCACCCCGCTGCCGGCCGACGATCTGTGGCTGCGGAGCCCGTGGCCGTCGGACGAGTCCGCGGACGGCGAGTGCTGACGTCAGTAGAGCTTTCCGGGGTTCAGGAGGTCCAGCGGGTCGAAGGTCTTCTTGATGCCGCGCTGCAACTCCATCCCGACCGGGCCCAGTTCACGGGAGAGCCACTCCTTCTTCAGGACGCCGACGCCGTGCTCGCCGGTGATGGTGCCGCCCAGCTCCAGGCCGAGCGCCATGATCTCGTCGAACGACTCGCGGGCGCGCCGGGACTCGTCGGGGTCGGAGGCGTCGAAGCAGACGGTGGGGTGGGTGTTGCCGTCGCCCGCGTGGGCGCAGACGCCGATCGTGAGGCCGTACTTGACGGCGATGCGGTCGATGCCCTCAAGGACCTCGGCGAGCCGGGAGCGCGGGACGCACACGTCGTCGATCATCGTGGTGCCCTTGACGGCCTCCAGGGCGACGAGCGCCAGCCGCCGTGCCTGGAGCAGCAGTTCGGACTCGGCGGCGTCGTCGGCGGGGACGACCTCGGTGGCGCCGGCCGCCGCGCAGAGTTCGCCGACGGCGGCGAGGTCGGCCGCCGGGTCGGCGGTGTCGAAGGCGCAGAGCAGCAGCGCCTCGGTGGTCTCGGGAAGGCCCATGTTCGCCAGGGAGTTGACGGCGCGGACGGTGGTGCGGTCCATCAGTTCGAGCAGGGAGGGGGTGTGGCCGCGCTCCATGATCCGGCAGATGGCGTCGCAGGCGGCGGACGCGGAGGCGAACTCGGCGGCCAGGACGAGCTGTTGGGGCGGCGCCGGCTTGAGCGCGAGGACGGCCTTGACGACGATGCCGAGGCTGCCCTCCGAGCCCACGAAGAGCCGGGTGAGGTCGTATCCGGCGACTCCCTTGGCGGTGCGGCGGCCGGTGGTCAGGAGCCGACCGTCGGCGAGGACGACGTCCAGGCCGAGGACGTACTCGGCGGTGACGCCGTACTTCACGCAGCACAGACCGCCGGACGCGGTGCCGATGTTGCCGCCGATGGTGCAGGTCTCCCAGCTGGAGGGGTCCGGCGGGTAGTAGAGGCCGTATTCGCCGACCGCGCGGGAGAGCACCGCGTTGACGACGCCCGGCTCGACGACCGCGATCCGGTCGACCGGGCTGATCTCCAGGATCCTGTCCATCTTGACGAGGGACAGCACGATGCAGCCGTCGGAGGCGTTGGCGGCACCGGAGAGTCCCGTACGGGCGCCCTGCGGCACCACGGGGACGCGCAGGGCCGTCGCCGTGCGCATCACGTGCTGGACCTGCTCGACGGTGCGCGGCAGGACGACCACCGCCGGGGAGCCCGCCTCGCAGAAGCTCGCCATGTCGTGCGCGTAGGAGGCCGTGATGTCGGGGTCGGTGATCAGGGCTTCGGCGGGCAGACCGGCTCGCAGCTCGGCGAGGAGGCCGTCCGTGGCGACGGTGGCTGGGGAGGCGGTGGGCACGGCCGCGGCAAGGTCATCCATCGTCCCAGCGTGGCACCCCGGGGCCATCGGTGTGAACCCGTCTGCGATCCACATCCACAAGGACAGGTGTGCTCTTCATATTGACGCACAGTAATCACATGGACGCCAAGAAGATCTTGAACACGTGGCACTTGGGGCACATGGGGCACATCAAGAGGGCCGCGCTGGCCGCGGGTGTGGGGTCGGTACTCGTCGTGGGCGTTCTGGTGTTCGTACCGGACGGGGACGAGGCACCTCCTCCACCCGGCCCCGAGGCGCGGGCGCGGGCCGCCGTCGGCGCGGGCGGGCCCGCCTCGCTGCCGGACGTGGCGGCGCTCATCAGGGACCGCGAGGCATGGCTGCGGGAGAACCCGAAGGACGCCGGGTCCTGGGCGGTGCTGGGCGCGGCGTACGTGGAGCGGGGCGGGCTGCGGGCGGACACGGCGTACTACCCGAAGGCCGAGCAGGCGCTGCGGCGCTCGCTCGCCGTCACCCCCGGCGAGCGGCGCAACCCGGCGGCGACGACGGGGCTGGCCGCGCTGGCGAACGCGCGGCACGACTACGCGGCGGCCAGGAAGTGGGGCGAGGCGGTACGGAAAGCGGCCCCGGAGCGCTGGACGACGTACCCGGTGCTGATCGAGGCGTACAACGGGCTCGGCGACTACACCGCGGCGGGCAGGGCGCTGGACAAGCTGCGGTCGCTGCGCTCCGGCGTGCGCGTGCTGTCCATGTCGTCGGTGGTCTACCGCGACCGGGGCTGGCGCGAGGACGCGGCGGCGAAGGCGGACGAGGCGGCGGGGAGGGCGGCCACGCCCGCCGAGAAGGCCGGCGCGCTGAACGCGCTCGGGGGGCTCGCCTGGGAGCGCGGCGAGCCGAAGGATGCGCTGCGCTACTACGACGCCGCGCTGAAGGTGACGCGGGACCACCACCCGTCGCTGGCGGGCCGGGCGCGGGCCCTCGCGGCGCTGGGCAGGACCGAGGAGGCCGGCCAGGACTACCAGGCGGCTCTCGCGGAGCGCCCGATGCCCGAATACGCCCTGGAACTGGGCGAGTTGTACGAGTCGCAGGGGCTGGGCGGGGACGCGCGGAGCCAGTACGAGCTGCTCCGGGACCGTACGGCGAGGGCGCAGGCCGACGGGGTCAACGAGGAGCTGACGCTGGCCCGTTACGAGGCCGACCACGGCAGTCCCCGGGCCGCGGTGGAGCGGCTGGAGTCGGAGTGGCGGCGCGGCCACCGGAGCATGCGGGTGTCCGACACGCTGGCGTGGGCGCTGTACCGGGCGGGTGACGCGGAGAAGGCCCTGCCGTACGCGAAGCGGGCGACGGAACAGGGGATGCGGAGCGCGCTCTTCTCGTACCACCGGGGAGAGATCGAGCGCGAGCTCGGGATGGAGGGTCCGGCGCGCCGCCATCTGGACGAGGCGCTGCGGACGAATCCTCATTTCTCGCCGCTGCTGGCGCCGAAGGCACGTGCGGCGCTCAAGGAGTTGGGCGAGCTGCCGGACGGCGGTCCGAAGGACATGTACGGCGACGGGGAGAGCACGC
Organism: Streptomyces sp. NPDC058665; assembly: GCF_042714995.1. Taxonomy (NCBI): domain Bacteria; kingdom Bacillati; phylum Actinomycetota; class Actinomycetes; order Kitasatosporales; family Streptomycetaceae; genus Streptomyces; species Streptomyces sp. NPDC058665. The sequence goes on along the minus strand of NZ_JBHXRX010000011.1, from coordinate 1,171 downwards.
CGCTGACGGCACAGCCCACGGCACCGTCGTCGTCCGGCGCACCGTCGAGGGGTACGGCACCGTCGGCGGCGTCACCGTCGACGCCGTCCGCGCGGTCCGCACGGCCGTCCGTACCGTCCGCGTCACCGGCCCGGCCGGAGCCCGTTCCCACGTCCACGCCGCCCGTATCGGCATCTTCCGCCGCCCGAAGCTGAGTGACCGCCTCCGCTGGGCCCGAATCTGGGTCCTGAGGCCCTGCGTCTGGGCCCGCCCTCGTCCCTAGTCTCCGTTTCCCTCGGGGAAATGGCTGACGGCTTGGGCGAGGAGTCCAGATGAACGGCACGGAGTGCGTACGGAGTTCACGTCGGCCACGCGACAAGGGTCAGGGCGGTGTCGAGTACGTCGCGATGATCGGTGTCGTCGCCGCGGTCGTCGCCGCGATCCTGGCGCTGACCGTCCCCGCCGACACGGCCGTGGGCCTTCAGGACGCGGTGTGCCGGATCGTCAACGCGGGCGACGGCGGTGACGGCTGCGACTCCGGGGGCGGCGGTGGGGACGACGGCGGAGGAGGAGGTGGCGGGGACGGCGACGACGGCGGGATACCCGGCGACCCCTTCCAGCCCGCGAAGTGCCTGCTCGCCCAGGAGCAGACGAAGGACACGGTCGTCGTCCAGATCGTCTTCATCAAGATCAGCGGTTCCGAGCAGGTCAAGCTCCAGCAGTGGTCGGACGGCACCGTCACCCTGGAGCGCGTGGGCGAGGGCGGCATCGGCGCGACCGCGAGCATCTCCGCCGGGATTCCCGGTCTGAAGGACTGGGGTGGCAGCGCTTCGCTGAGCGGCAGCTATATGAAGGGCAGCGGCAGCGGCGGTCAGTGGCTGTTCAACGGCAACAAGACCGGCGACCCCCAGAAGGACCTGGAGCTGAATCTGGAGGACGCCAAGAAGTTCGCCTCGTACCTCAAACAGAACGACGGCTGCCGCTACCAGAGCGGCTACAACCCCGGTGCGGCGATGGGAGCCTGCCAGTCGGACGCGGCCTCCAAGAAGCCCGACCTCGACCCGGAGCTGGCGCCGGACGTGGACATCACGAAGACGAGCACGGAGGCGGCGGGGAGCGTCAGTTTCGGCAAGTCCTTCACGAAGGGCAAGGGCGGGAAGGACAAGGACGGCAAGCCGACCGATCTCGGCAG